>CAMDXR010000026.1 GCA_945877725.1 Limnohabitans sp. Rim8 | reverse complement strand
AACAATCGTATATTACTACTATTGACTATAGTAAATAGCAAGTAATAATTATACAAGTTAATAATTTATAACTACAAAATAACTAACGATAAAAGACATTTAATCTTGTCTGCTTACTTGAAGAAGTATTCGGAATGCAGTCGTTATCAACGCGGTCGAAGATCTTTCTTCATGCTTGCACGAATACCCGTTCAGTTCTTGCCTTGAATTACGGTCAATGCCATCGCGGTTTAGAGTCGCCTACGAGGCGATCAAGCTAACTGTTTGTTAAACTTTCATATGGCTGTATATTTGGAGTCGCTCTTATGGTTCAATGTGTTCGAACATGGCCTACTTCATCTGGGCCATTTGAGAGACTGCAATGCCAACATATAATTAACTGTTGAACACCAAACAAATTAATATTAGAATCTTAATAAATTACTTTTATTGGTATTTTTAATTTAATTTTTTAATCGCTAGTAGAATTTATGGAATATCGCAGAGAAATAGATGGATTGCGTGGCTTAGCCGTCATATCGGTGATATTTTTTCACGCCGGATTTCAGAGCTTCAGTGGTGGATTCATCGGTGTTGATGTCTTTTTCGTGATCAGCGGCTATTTGATCACCTCAATTATTGCCAATGAAATAGAGTCGGGGTCTTTTAGCTTTTCTTCTTTTTATGAGCGCAGATTAAGACGCATAATCCCTGCATTGTTCTTCGTCATAGCGTCCTGCCTGCCCTTTGCCTGGTTTTGGCTCATGCCGGACGATTTGAAAAACTTTTCTCAAAGTTTAATTGGTGTAACGACATTTTTAGCTAATATATTTTTCTGGAAGACAACTGATTATTTTGATACCGCTACAGATTTAAAACCTTTAATCCATACTTGGAGTTTAGCAGTTGAAGAGCAATATTATTTCATTTTCCCGATACTTTTAATTTTTGTTTGGCGATTTGGTAAAAGAAAAATTATTATTCTATTAAGCATTATCGCTTTACTCAGCTTAACGTACACCGAATACATTATAGAAAGAAATCCAGAAACTGCATTTTATTTATTACCCTCGCGCGCATGGGAACTGCTTGCTGGATCGATCGTCGCCTTGCTTTTAAAATATAAAAATCAATGGTTCATGAAAAATAATGGTTCAGAAATAGGTAGTTTATTAGGCTTGATTTTTATTATTTATTCAATCATTGTCTTCAATAACAAAACTCCTTTTCCTGGTGTGTACGCATTGTTCCCAACAATTGGCGCTTGTTTGATCATATTATTCGCACGGTCTTCGACTTTTATTGGAAATTTATTGAGTCATAGGTTGTTTGTAGGAATAGGACTCATTAGTTACAGTGCTTACTTATGGCACCAACCTCTATTCTCTTTTTATCGTCATATAAATACTGAAACACCTGAGAAAATAATATTAGGCATGTTGTCTTTAGCGACATTATTTTTGGCATTTTTTACTTGGAAGTTCATTGAAATACCTTTTAGGAATAGAAAAAAATTCAATCGCAAATCCATTTATATTTTTTTCATATTCGGCACATTAATATTCATCTTATTGGGTCTAACAGGAAGTGCTACAAAAGGATTTTTAAATTACAAACTGACAACCGCGCAACGCGTCCAATTACAAACGGCTTCATCGAGTCCAATGCGTGATAAGTGCCACACAGGCGGCGCGGACTACCTCAGAGCCCCAGATGCTTGCGAATATTTCAAAGGAGATACCACTGTGGCTGTTTTTGGAGACAGTCACACGGTTGAATTGGCCTATGCATTAGCTAAAAAAATTGAACCAGAAAATATGAAAGTTAAACACTTTTCATTCAGTGCTTGCGTCCCGTCTTTTGGACAGCATTACCAAGGCAAACTAAAACCATGTTCCGACTGGACAAATGAAACGGTTCAGTACATTGCTAAAAATCAGGAAATAAAATTCGTTGTCGTCTCTTATCGAATCCATGCTGCACTTTTTGGCGATCACAAGGAGTCCTATCCTGAATTACCTGAAAGTGTTAACGAAGATGAACGTCTAATGAGGTGGAACTCTTACGTTAATACCCTGAAATATCTATCCGATCATGGTAAAAATGTCATATTGATACTGCAAGCACCAGAATTACCGAAATCAATCATAAGAATGGTGGCCAACGTCAAAGAATCAAAATTGGATCTTCCAGGTGTAAGTTATAACTGGTGGAATAAACGAACAGAATATGTACAAAAAAATCTCAATCAATTACCAACAAACATCATTACTCTCGATCCGTCTGATGATTTTTGCGATGCAAATCAATGTTATGCTGTAAAAAACAATATTTCACTTTATTTTGATGATGATCACATGTCTGTAAAAGGGGCTGATATCATTTCAGCCAGGATAAAAGATAAAATCGAAATTTTCTATAAAAATTTAAATTAATTTCAATATTCAAAATATTCTAACATAATTCCATTCAATTCAAGCTCAAGGAATATATGCGAAAACCCATTCAAAAAATAATGAATCGCCTTGCAAAGATATCCATCACAAGGAGATTTCCTGAGGCTGCATCTGATTTGTTGATTTACTCAAAAAAATCAGGAACCACAGGTACACAATGGATCACATTATGGATGTCTCTTAGAAAAATAATGAAACGTAAACCAGAATGGATTCTTGAATCTGGAACAGGCTCTTCAACGCTTTTTTAGCGGCAGCTGTCAAAAAGCTTAAATCAGAAAATCCAGCCTACGATGGCAGAATAGTCAGTATGGAAAGTGTTCCGGAATGGTTTGAAATTGCAAATAAGAATTTACCGGAAAAATACAAGGATGTGGTTGAAATAGTTTTAGGTCCCAAAGAAAAATTCGAATTAGCAATGTTTCGTGGCTATATACACAGCAATATTCCGACCAGAGATTACTCTTTTATATTATTGGATGGGCCTGCTTTTCAAGATGAGTGCGGCATCGCTTTCTGCGCTGATTTATTCAAAATCATGGAGTTGTCAAACTCTCCTGTTATTCATGGCGTATCGGACGGCAGAGCCTCCTCCGTCATGGTGATACAGCAACTTTACGGGGTGAAACACGCAAGATACTGGCATTCATTATTCGCCGCCAGTTTCTCATTGCCCAAAATCAACTTTAGAGATTCAGAACTCAATACACCTAAACACTTCAGCACTTCAGCACTTCAATCTTGGGGCGTTTGGAATTCGTTAAGTTTAGAAAATAAATCCTCTCAACAGGATCATCCGTTGTAGCCACCGTTTCGCTCCCAATAAGCCTTCATCCAAGGAACAACACCGCACCCAAGGTGAGGAAATCGGTCCCAAAAGAGAGGCCCGCCGGGCAATAGATCTTGGGGTCTTGGCTTGCCATGAAACGCGACCATTCGGGCAGTTTCAGGGGGAGATTTAGGCGGAATGATCAAGTCTGCCAGCATGGGCCGCCTCAACGAACGCTTGAAACTGAGCACCCAACCTTCTGGCCAATAATGCATTGCAGGAATCAGGGTGGCAGAGTAAGCCTGCTCAGTTCGAAATGATTGGATGATTTTTCTTTTATTCTGCCGAAATTGTTCAGCAATATGTCCCAAGCTGCCGAGCTCATAAGAAATGACTGCAGAACCATACTCAGTAGGAAAACCGCCTCGCCCCCAGCCCGGACCGGCATTCAAGCCCACAAAAGGTTCTTCGATTTCAAAGAAAGCATCTAACCCTCTCAAAATGACCATGTCCAGATCGATGAACAAGGCCCGCCCCTTCAACCCATGGAAATGCGCATCGAACAGTCCGATTTTTGGCCAAACACCACCAATAAACCATTCAGCGGATGTCAGCCCCACTTCGGGAATCGGAAATATTTCAACTTCCGGGTCTATGCCGACACCATCGTCTGTGAGGCAGATAAATCTGAAGTCTCCAGCAAGAGAAGATTTGACGGCATTAAAAAGTACGTTTACACAGGCTGGAGGGTAAACCCTGCCATATTTCATGCAAATTACGAAGCGCTGCATTCCGGTTTACTCCTTGGAAAAAGTTAAAGGAGCCTGTTCGGTCAGCAATTGGTAGAGGGTAAGGGCCACCGATTTGACATTCTGTTCTTCGTTATAGCCTTGGGCCCGGTCTTTATAAAGCAACTCGATGATTCCCGGGTGGCATGCAGCTTGTAAATTTCCGGCAGCGGTTTCAAGATCGGCATGATTGAATTGATGGTTAGCAATTTCTTCTAGATCAATGCCTTCATGCCATTTAAATACCCCTGGAAAACTCTTGTACCAAGCCCCACCAAACACCAGGACTGACTTTCCTTTTCGAATGGACTCCCACCCTGCCGTGCCGCAGACCGTGGCCGTGAGCTGCGCTTTGGATGAAAGCTCGTAGGTACTGGTATCCAACGGAACCAGTTGTACGCCTTTGATACGGGTCAACCGGTGAAAGAACATCGGCCCACGAGCGTAAGTGCCTTGACGCGGGTTGTCCTTGACGTAAATCTTCCAGCCCTCGGGCAGCGCTCTGGCCACCGCTTCAATCACCAGCAATTGGTCACGGAACAAACCACCTAATGACTGGGTGGACATTTCAGGTTGATTGTGCAAAGGGATATAGACAAATTTCGCATCCCAATCAACGTTCTTTCCTTCAAACTGCGCCAGTTGCTCAAAATAAGCCAATTCATTTTCATGAAAAAACTTAATGAAGGGATCTCGCCATTTGGGAAGGGATTCATAAATCCGCGACATGCGTCCCACCAGTTGAAACAGATAAGGCAGATCAAGCAGTTTGGCCGGTTTCTTTCTGATCACAAATTCGAGACATCTCAATATCTGTCGCCAGCCAATTTGACCGCGCTCACCCGATTTTTGCCAATCTGCTTCCATATAAAAAAGGTCGGGGGCAGACCCCTTCTCAATCGGCAGTGGAACGCCTTTGGGTGCTGCAGCATTGAGGTTGCCAAAATCCTCTACGGAACGCATTGAAAAAAAACTGTCGGCAAAAAAGGTTTGGCTGACGATCAAGGTGTTCAACCCCAAGGCTTTGGCCACTTGGTAAAGCACCATATCCTGCCCGAGATGCGGCACATTCATGAATAGAACGTGGGTAATTCCTCGGGTTTCAATTTCTTGCGCATATGCCTCAGAAAGCACATGGTAGTAATCGAGATAGTCTTGAATACTGGTGAGGTTATGAGAGCGATACCGATAGCTGGATGAGTTTCGATGAAACTGCTCGATACCAATTTCGAGCATTTTGTGAAAATCCGGCGATGCAAGCAATGGGATGTTGGCACCCTTTGACAAGTGATCCCGAATCAAATGGCCCTGCCGTCCCAGCCGAACTTCCATCCTGGACAAACAAGCCGAGTGAAAGTCTGAATCTTTGTCACCTAAATGAAGCCCCAATTCAATACGGTTTTCAGACAGCCGTATGAGATCGTCCAATATTTTTTTTCTTAAGCCCCCACGACCTTCAACCAGTAGTTTGATCATATAAATGGTTTCAGTTATCCAGATTTTTACCTGATGGAATAATCATTCCTTTTTTGATCAACCATGCAAACCGACGAAAGTAGTTGGCCGCTTTCAATCGGTAATGCGGGAGCCGCTTGTACCACTTGAATTTCTTGACTGACGCAAAACCCACACCTGTAATCGTACTGACATTGCCATCGTCCGTATGACTGGACCAGGGCTCCATCCCAAGCAATCGGTAATCGTGGTGAAAGAATCTGTTTAATTCATGGTCCAGTGCCCTGGTTTGAGGGCCTATTTGAGACACCAGTTTGGTGGCTATATCCTTACGGATCAAATAAGCAGCATTTCCTGTAAATGGACCTATGTAGGCATTTAAGCGCCATTGACCAACAACTCCTTGCTGAATGGGCAGTTTGGCACGCACGCAATTAAAGCGAACAATATCCCAGTGGTTTTTTGCTTGGTATGCGGCGCTTAAGGCTTCAACGAAGTTATCGTGGAAAACAACATCGTCCTCGAATATCAAAGCAAATTCATAATCAGATCGGATGAACTCTTTCCATACACGGGTATGCGAGGCGTAGACCCCCAATTTCCCCGGCAATATGGGGCTGCCCATGTTTTTTGCGTACGCTTCAGGGTCGGCCTGGAGAATGAGCTCATCAAAGTGCTCACGACCATTGACTGCAGAAAACAATTGCCAAGGCAGTCCCATTGAGTCAAGTTGTTGGGCCATTTTGGCCAATCGATCTTGATTCTGAGGGAGGTTGATCAACCAAACGCCTATTTTTTTAAAGTCCAGGATCATTGTTTAACAAAGACCTTCTGCAGGGTGGACTGCCAAAAAGCAGATGATTTAACAATTTCGACAAAAAGGCTAGATGCGGTACCCCTGCCAAAGCCATCACATTCATTTTCTCGCTTCATCCAGTGAGATTTCAACCACTGAAGCAACTCATTTGTTTGAAATGCCGAAAAACAAGTGACTGAGTCTGCTTGAGCCCGATTATTCTGCCGCGTGCCCACATCCAAGCTGGGCAGTCCCAAAAACGGTGCCTCGCGCACCCCGGCACTGCTGTTACCCACCATAGCCGCTGCGTTCTTCATTAACTCGCTGAAGTAGTTAAATCGCATGGAAGGGATAAGGCGGAAACGATCGGGCGGCAGTTTTTCCAGCACGGCAAAAATGTCTTCAGTTCCCGGGTCGTTGTTGGGGGCAATGACCACAAAACACTTTCCGCTGGACTCCAGCGCACCAAAAAGTGCTTTAGCTTGCTCGCCGATGGTGTCTTGTTCAGACGTAACCGGGTGAAAGATAACGATGCCGTAGTCGTCAAACGGGATCGCATAACGGTCTTTCACTTCTTGAATCGTCACGCCCGAGGGCTTTGCGTGCGTGTCCAGTTCGGGTGATCCAATGTTGTAAACCCGGTCAGGGGCCTCGCCCAGCGCCAGCACGCGTTGGCGGGCGGCCTCTGAGCTCACAAAATGGGTGGCGCACAGCTTGGTGTTGCAGTGGCGAATGCTTTCGTCGATGGTGCCGGAAACCTCACCCCCCTCAATGTGTGCCGACGGGATGTAACGCATGGCGCACACGATGGAGGCAGCCAGTGCTTCGACGCGGTCGCCATGAATGACCACCAGGTCTGGGCGGTGTTCATGCACAAAGTCCGAAAACCCCAAAATCGTCTTGGACAGGATGAATTCCAGCGCATCGCCTTCGCGTTGGTTCACAAACTCAAAGAATTCAGCCCCACTGAATCGCCTGACCTCGAGCCGGGTCTCGCCGTAGCGTTTCATCATGTGCATGCCGGTGATGAAAAAGCTGATCTCAAACCCCGCTTGTTGGGCTGCACGCGCCAAGGGCTCGAGCTTGCCGAAGTCCGCCCGGGTTCCGGTCACGAACAAGAGCTTTTTGCCTGTGACGGGTGCAGTCATTTCGCTCATTCAGGACGCTCCACGCCATCGAAATCAGACCAGCGCAGTTGTTGGTTGCGTTGCACGGCCTGCGTCAGGCGCGCCCCGATCAAGCGGTCAAAGTACTGCACCGATATCTCCCCCGAACCTGGGCGGCGGGCCCAGATGTCGCTTTCGGTCACCACATGGCCTGCGGGCAGGTTTTTGTCGGCCACCACCGAGCCGCGCGCAAAGCGGTAAACGTCTTCTTCTGGGGCCGTGCGCACTTTGGGGTTGTTCAGGGCGGTGTGGATTTCTTTGGAGCGGTCAATCAAGAAGCGCAACTCGGCAGGGTCCATGGAGCAAGAGATGTCCGGTCCCTTGCGGTAGCGGGTATCGGTGAAGTGCCGCTCCAGAATGCAAGCGCCCAAGGCCACGGCTGACAAGGCCATTTCGGGCCCGATGCTGTGGTCAGAGAAGCCCACCACCGCATTTGGAAAGGCTTTGCGCAATTCGGTGATGCCTTGCAAACTGACAATTTCAGGGGGGGATGGGTAAAGGTTGGTGCACTCCAGCAAGGCGTAGTCGATACCGGCATCTTCCAGAATTTGCACCGAGGGCCGCATGCTTTCAATGGTTTGCATGCCGGTGCTCATGATCACGGGTTTGCCCATGCGGGCAATGTGGCGAATCAGCGGCAGGTGGTTGCATTCACCTGAACCGATTTTGAAGGCCGACACCCCAATTTCGTTCAGAAAATCAGCCGCTGCCCTCGAAAACGGCGTCGATATGTAGATCATGCCCAAGGATTCGGTATGCTTTTTCAGCGCAATTTCGTCATCTTTGCCCAATGCGCACTCTTGCATGACGTGCCAGATCGACTTGTCGGCGTTGGGCGGGAAGATGGTTTTGGCCTCATCGGTCATTTCATCGTCCACAAAGTGGGTTTGATGTTTGACCATTTCACAGCCGGCCCGGTGTGCAGCCGTGACCATGGATTTGGCCACATCCAAACTGCCGCCGTGGTTGATGCCAATCTCGGCGATGACCAGGGGCGCGTGGCGCAAAGAAATGTCTCGGTTTGCAATTTTCATGGGTTTTTTCCTTGTTGCCGGGCGATCAGCGCTGCTTCGCAACGCTCAAAATCCCCCAAAGTATCGATATCCAGGCTGCGCTCGGCGCTCATTTGCACCACGCCGATGCGCTCACTGACAAAACTGTTGTTCCCCAGAAACCACTGGGCGTTCATGACGTACACCGCGCCGTTGGGCCGCACCACGGGGGGCAAACTCTGGCGGTTGGCAAAACAATAGGCCGGGTCGCTGAGGGGCTCAAATTTATCGCCCACCAACATGCCCCATTTCAAAACACCCCGATCGGCTTCAGTCACGCTCATGACCAATTCAAACTGACCTGTGCCAAAAACCTCCAGTGCAGCACCCACATCGGAAGCCTGTCGCAGGGGAGAAGTGGCCTGCAACAACACCACAGTGCCTTGGCAACCCCCAGTTTCAAGGGCATGGGCCAAAACAGGGGCCATGGGGACGGTGTCACCACACAAATGGGCGGGTCTGCGGATGGCCTGTACGCCTGTGGACAAAGTGGCCGACAAGACTTCTTCGATGTCGGTGGTCAAAATCACCCGACTGGCCCCGGCGGCCAGCGCCACGTCCACCGCATGCCGGTAAAGCGCTTGGCCGGCCAATATTCGGGTGTTCTTGCCAGGCAACCCCTTGGAGCCTGCGCGCAAGGGGATGACCGCTGTCCACGGCGAGGGGGTTGGGGACATAGAGAGGCTTTTTTCCCGGGTTAGGTTCTGACAGGGGGTAAGTATACTGACGCACCCAAGCCTCCGTCCGACGTTTACCGTCCCCAACACCCCTGCCTGCCAGCCCGATCTTTTTGCCATGAACACCCGTTTTCCGACCCCTTGGGGCATGCGCTTGGTCATCGCGCTCTATCAAGCCCTTTGGATCTTGCTGTTGCCGGCATTTTTGGTTTTCTTGTGGCAAAGAGGCAAGCGCGAGCCCTTGTACCGACAACATTGGGGCGAGCGCTGGGGCGTGGTGCCCACGGCGCTGCAAAATCCGCTGTGGGTTCATTCGGCTTCGATGGGGGAATTTCGGGGCGCAGCGCCCTTGGTGCAAGCGCTGTTGGCGGCGGGTTATCCGGTGCTGGTGACCACTTTGACTCCGGCAGGACGCTCAGAAGCTCTGAAACTCTTGGCCCCCCAAATCGCCCAAGGGCAAGCCCAAGTGGCTTATTTGCCTTTTGAGTTGGCCAGTTCGGTGCGGCGCTTTATCCGTCACGTCAAGCCGCGTTGCGCCATCATGACTGAAATCGACACTTGGCCGGTGTTGCTCGCCACCATTCGCCAAGCGGGTGTGCCTTTGTGCATGGCCAATGCCCAATACCCCAAGAAAAGCATCGAACGCGACTTGAAGAGTTGGGGTGGATTTCGCGCCAAGTTGTTTTCAGCTTATCAATTGGTCATGTGCAAATCCGAAACCCATGCCCAACGCTTCAGGCAAGTCGGTTGTGCGCGGGTCGAAGTGGTGGGCGAAACCCGGTTTGACCTGCCTATATCGCCCCAACTCATCGGGGCTGCCGGTCAACTGGTCCAAGATTGGCAACTGGGCCTGGGGCAGCGCCCGGTGATGGCCTTTGCCAGCGCCATCGTGGGCGAGGACGAGCAGTTCATCGAGGCCATGCAACAAATTCAACAAAAACTTGCCGCCGCAGGCCAAGCCCGGCCCTTGTTTGTTTACGTTCCGCGCAGCCCCCAACGCTTTGACACCGTGTACGACATGCTGCAAAACGCCGGGCTCAAAACCTGGCGTCGCAGCCAAGTGCTCGATGCTGCTTTGCATGCCCTCCCCCTGGCGCAGACCCCGGCAGAAATCGATGTGTTGCTGGGAGATTCACTGGGAGAAATGTATTTTTACTTGGCTTTGTCGCAGGCCGTGGTAGTCGGCGCGTCGTTTGTGCCCATGGGGGCGCACAACGTCATTGAGCCGCTGGCCCTGAAAAAACCGGTGATGGTGGGGCACAGCATTTGGGGCATTGAATACCCCGGCGTGGAAGCCCTGGCCGCCGGGGTGTTGCAGCAGCACACGGACATCCCCGCTCTGGCCCATGCCTTGGTGCAACTAATGACCCAAGCCGACCGTTATGCCCAAGCCATGGCGGGGGCTGAAAGCTTTTACGCAGAACACGCGGGATCGACCGCCAAACACATGGCGGTGTTGGTGCCTTGGCTGGAGGCGCAGGCATGAGGGCTGCTCGCTCTTGGGCATTGCAAAGCTATTTGGCCGTGTTTCAGGCCTTAACACCCATCTGGCGGCGGGTGTTGCAACACCGACTCAAGCGCGGCAAAGAAACGCCACAAAGTCTGGCCCAAAAGTGGGTCACACACCCTGCCGAAAGGGCCGCAGGCATCTGGGTCTGGGGCCATGCCGTGGGTGTGGGCGAGGCCATGGCGCTGGCCGGTTTGTTTGCGCAAATGGGCAAGCTCTGGCCCGAAGCCCATTTTTTGATCACAACCACAGCGCGCACCTCGGGCGATGCCTTGCACAAAACCGGCTTGCCGCCGCGCTGCCTTCACCAATTTGCGCCCATCGATACGCCCGACACCGTCGCCAAATTTCTGGACCACTGGCAACCTGCACTGGCCGTGTGGTGCGAAATGGATTTATGGCCAGCCTTGATTGACGCCACCGCCCAACGCCAGATTCCACATGTTCTGGTGAATGCCCGACTGAGTGCTACCGCTTTGGCCAAGCGCCGCTGGGGTCGGTTTATTTATCGGGCCTTGCTGCCCGGGTTCAGTCGCATTTGGGCACAAAACGCCGAATCACGCCAAGGCTTGATTCAACTGGGGGCGCTGCCCGAACAGGTTGTGGTCACCGGCACCATCAAAGCCATGTCGCCGCCTTTGGCTTGCGACCCGGTTGATTTGGCGGCTTGGCAAAAAGGCCTTGGCGACCGACCCGTCTGGCTCATGGCCTCCAGCCACCCGGGAGAAGAAGCGCTGGCTTTGCAGGCGCACGCTCTGCTTTGCCGTCAATTTGCCCAAGCCTTGCTGGTCATCGTGCCCCGCGCCCCCGCACGGGGCCCGGAGGTGCAGGGCCTGTGCACAAGCCCGACCCTGTTGCGCAGCGCCAGCAAAGAACTTCCCGGTTCAAAACATTCGGTTTACGTGGCCGACACCATCGGGGAAATGGGTCTTTGGTACCGCTTGGCCCCGGTGGCCATGGTCGGCGGTTCTTGGGCCTCTGTGGGGGGACACAACCCGCACGAGCCACAAGCCTTGGGTTGCCAAGTGGTGCATGGCCCGAATGTGTGGAATTTTTCTGAAAGCTACACCGATCTGGATGCGCAAGGCGAAAGCCAACTGGCCATGAGCCCCGAAGACATCGCCCAAGCGGTGAGCCAAGTTTGGGCGGCCCCTGAACAAGGCCCCAAAAATCAAACTCAGACCGTATCAGGCCCCCTAGAAAGCCTGATTCAGCTGGCCAAAACCTGAGACATTTGGCCTTTTAGGTTTGGCCTTGGGTTTGGCCTTGGTTTTGGCCTTGGTTTTGGCCTTAATTGAGGCCCTGAACTTCAGTGTGCCGAAGCCTGAATCTGCGCATCCGGCTTGACGGAACGCAGCAATGCCAGCATGTCGGTTTGTATGCGGTGCAGCGCCGCTTCGGTCTGCCCCTCAAAACGCAGAACCAGCACCGGGGTGGTGTTAGAGGCACGAATCAAGCCAAAGCCATCGGGCCAATCGACGCGCAAACCATCAAGCGTGAAGACTTTGGCAGGGGCCTTGAAAGCATCTCCGGCCAAAACCTGCAATGCGCTGGTCACGCTGTGCGGCTCACCCTCGGCGCAGGCCACGTTCAGCTCGGGCGTGCTGAAACTGCTGGGCAACGCGTTGAGCACGGCATTGGCGTCCGGGGCTTTGCTCACAATTTCGAGCAAGCGGCAGCCCGCATAAGTGCCGTCGTCAAACCCGTACCAACGCTCCTTGAAGAAAATATGGCCGCTCATCTCGCCCCCCAAAGGCGCTTGGCCACCCGCCGCCTCAATGGCCCGCATTTGGGCTTTGATCAGGGAGTGGCCGGTTTTGTACATCAGAGGTTGCCCCCCTGCTGCTTCAATGGCCGGGGCTAAGCGTTGTGAGCACTTAACGTCAAACAAAATAGTGCCGCCGGGCACGCGGCTCAGCACATCCTCGGCGAAGAGCTGCATTTGCCGATCAGGGTAAATGTTGTTGCCATCGGCGGTGACAATGCCCAAACGGTCCCCGTCCCCGTCAAAGGCCAGGCCCAGTTCGGCCCCCGAGGTTTTTAGGGTTCGGATCAGGTCTTGCAGGTTTTCTGGCTTGCTGGGGTCGGGGTGGTGGTTGGGGAACTCGCCATCGACCTCACTGAACAACTCAATCACCTCGCAACCCAAGGCCCGGAAAATGCCGGGCGCCGATGCACCCGCGATGCCGTTGCCCGAATCGACCACAATTTTCATGGGACGGCTTAACTTAATGTCGCCCACTATGCGCTGTGCATAGTCGGGTAACACGTCCTTTTGAAAGACGCTGCCCCCGGCTTGAAGTTGCCAACTTTCGGCCTCCATGATCTGGCGCAGCGCCTGAATTTCGGCCCCATAAATGGCCCGACCTGCCAACACCATCTTGAAGCCGTTGTAATCCTTGGGGTTGTGGCTGCCCGTGACCTGAATGCCGCTTTGGCAAACGGTGTGGGCCGCAAAGTAGAGCATGGGGGTGGTGACCATGCCGATGTCGATCACCTCAATACCCGTTGCCACCAGGCCGCGAATCAGGGCTGCCGAAAGATCCGGGCCGCTCAGGCGACCATCGCGGCCCACGGCCACAGTGCGCTGACCTTCGGCCATGGCCTGGGTGCCAAACGCTTTGCCCAAGGCTTCGGCCACTTGGGCGTTCAGGGTGGAAGGCACCACGCCCCGAATGTCGTAAGCTTTAAAAATAGAGTGCGTAACTTGCATGTGAGAGACCCATAAAACAGAGTCAAGAGGACTCAATCAGGCATTGATCTTATATTGTAGGTATGACAACTTTGAACCCCGCCTTGAAGAAACACGCTTTAATCAACAGAACTTTCTCCACTGGACAGTCCCCATGCACGCCAACTCCTACAAGCTTAAATCTGTCCGCCCACCCCTGAGCACCCACCGCATTGACAGTCCGCTGGGTCCCATCACGCTGGCGGCCAGCGAGCTGGGCTTGTGCGGTCTGTGGTTTGACGACCAAAAACACGGTCCCACCGAAGCCGACCAGCAACATTGGCAAGCGGAACTGGGTCATCCTGTGCTGCTCGCCGCCGCAGATCAAATAGGGGCTTACTTTGAGGGTCAAGCTGTGGTGTTCAACATGGCACTGGATTTATCGGCGGGAACACCTTTTCAGCAGTCGGTTTGGCAGGCCTTGCTGCACATTCCCTCGGGGCAAAGCGAAAGTTATGGGGGTTTGGCCCGGCAACTGGACAAGCCCAACGCGGTGCGGGCAGTGGGCTCTGCGGTGGGCCGCAACCCGCTGAGTATCATCGTGCCCTGTCACCGCGTACTGGGTACCGGAGGCCAACTCACAGGCTATGCAGGTGGCCTATGGCGCAAACAAGCGCTGCTGCAACTTGAAAGCCATGCGGTGGCCAAAACTCTTTTTAAATAATGACCTCTTCTCACACCAAAGGCTGGCTGGCCGATTTCTTGTTGCTGGCCGCCATTTGGGGCGCTTCGTTCTTGTTCATGCGACTCGCGGCGGCTGAGCTGGGGCCTCTGCCCACGGCCGCCTTGCGGGTGGCCATTGCATCGCTTTTCTTGCTGCCCATTTTGCTGGTCAAAGGGCACTGGCCGGCCCTGCGCCAGCACTGGCGTCCGGTGTTGTTTGCGGGAATCCTCAACAGCGGCATTCCGTTTGCCCTTTATGCGTTTGCTGTCTTGCACATCTCCACCGGGCTGTCTTCCATCCTGAACGCCACAGTGCCCTTGTTTGGGGCCTTGGTAGCCTGGCTCTGGTTGTCGGACAAACCCGGTTGGTCACGCAGCGTGGGTTTGGCCATTGGTTTTGGCGGTGTGGTTTTATTGGCTGGGGGGCAAGCCAGCTTCAAACCCAATGCCTCAGGTGTCGCCCCAGCTTGGGCCGTTTTGGCCTGTCTGGCCGCCACTACCTGCTATGCACTGGCCGCCAGCTTTACCAAAAAACACATGCCCAGCATGCCCCCCTTGGTGGCGGCTACGGGCAGCCAGATCGGCGCGACCCTGGCACTGGCCTTACCGGCCCTGTGGTTTCGCCCGGACCACATGCCCAGCGCCTCGGCGTGGGGCGCTTTGTTGGTGGTGGGTGTGCTGTGCACTGGCGTCGCCTACGTGCTGTATTTCAGGCTGATTGACCGCGCGGGTCCAGCCAAAGCTTTGACCGTGACTTTTTTAATTCCAGTTTTCGCCATCGCCTATGGCGTTTTGCTGCTAGACGAACACGTTACGTCTTGGATGCTCATCTGCGGTGGCGTGATTTTGCTCGGCACGGCCTTGTCGAGCGGCTTGATCAAACTGCGCTCACTTGGCAGCTGACCCTTGCGCTGGCCTGGGCTGAAAGTGAACAGGCTGCGACTGGGCCTCGGCACGTTCCTGGGCAAGACCGCGCGCACGCAACTGCCCACAACCGCCCTCCACGTCTTGTCCGGCTGACTGGCGCAATTTGGTCAGCACGCCACGCTGGTGCAAGCTGCGGGCTATTTCTGCGGCACGCGCCCAACTGGGCCGGGCATAGGGCAAATCGGGCACGGCGTTGTAGGGAATCATGTTCATCAAGGCGTATTTGCCCTTGAGCAAGCGCACGATGCCCTCGATTTCTTCCTCGTTGTCGTTCACGCCTTCCAGCAGGGTCCACTGGTACTGAATCGGGTAACCCGTGGCACGCGCATAAGCCTCACCCGCGTCAACCAAATCTTGCGGGTCAAAGCGCGGCGCACGGGGCAACAACTGCGCCCGCAAGTCGGGACGGGTGGTGTGCAGCGACAGCGCCAAAGCAGGTTTGACCCGCCCTTGCGGCAAGCGCTCAAACACGCGAGGATCGCCCACCGTAGAAAACACCAGATTTTTGTGCCCGATATTGCCCACCGTGCCCAGCAAATCAATGGCTTCCATGACTTGGTCCAGGTTATGGGCAGGCTCCCCCATGCCCATGAAAACCACTTTTTTAACCGGCTGGAGTGTGCGGGCCAAGGCCACTTGGGCGACGATTTCGGCACTGCCTACTTGGCGAATCAAGCCCTCGCGCCCGGTCATGCAAAACACACACCCCACCGCACACCCGACTTGAGAAGAAACGCACAGGCCGTCGCGCGGCAACAGCACGCTCTCCACAGATTGCCCGTCGTGCAAACCCACCAGCAAGCGGGCCGAACCGTCTTGCCCGGGGTGCTGCTCTCGCAAGGTGGCCAAACCCGCCAACTGCTCGGTCAGCGCAGGCAGGGCATTTCGGAGCGTCGCGGGCATGAAACTCTCCAGTCGCCTGCGGCCACTGTCTTGCGGCTTGGCCTGCGACCAGAGCCGCAACACGCGCGACTCGTGCTGGGCATTACCCCCCAGACTGCGCACATGGTCGCGAAGATCCTGAATGCTCCAAAGGCTCATCAATCTACTCAACAGTCAATCGTCAATCGTCAAACGTCAATAGTGCGGGGGGATTTCGTCACGCAAATTGCGCGTCTCGGCCCCGCCGCCCGACTCGGGCAAACGGTCTCGCATTTGGCGCAACTCTTGTATCAGTGCGTCAATTTGCTGCTGCTGACGGTAGACCTGGGCATTGAGCTGGTCCAGCAGGTCTTCGGTAAACCCGGCTTTGATTTCAAGGTCGACCAGGCGGTTTTCGATAGGGGTAGGAATGTCCATGGGCGTATTGGACATGATTTTTGTGAGGGCCTGGAACATGCTCTACAATCCGCCACATCGCCGAGTTATCTGAACTACTTGCAGGGCGATTCATAAATTCTGCTAAAGCGTTCGCTAGGCTCCGGGTTACAGGGTCGGCAACGCCGATAAACCTTTAACCTCAGGAGCCTTTTTCATGTCCAGCAATTACCTCTTTACCTCTGAATCCGTATCAGAAGGCCACCCCGACAAGGTGGCAGACCAAATTTCCGACGCCATTCTTGACGCCATTTTTGAGCAAGACCCGCGCAGCCGGGTGGCTGCCGAAACCCTGACCAACACGGGTCTGGTGGTGCTGGCCGGTGAAATCACCACCCAAGCCAATGTGGACTACATCCAAGTGGCCCGCGACACCCTGAAGCGCATTGGCTACGACAACACCGATTACGGCATTGACTACAAAGGCTGCGCCGTGTTGGTGGCCTACGACAAGCAGTCCAATGACATCGCCCAAGGCGTGGACCACGCCTCGGATGACTTCTTGAACATCGGTGCGGGCGACCAGGGCCTGATGTTCGGTTATGCCTGCAGCGAAACCCCCGAACTGATGCCGGCCCCCATTTACTACGCCCACCGCTTGGTGGAGCGCCAGGCCCAATTGCGCAAAGATGGCCGCCTGCCTTTCTTGCGCCCCGATGCCAAGAGCCAGGTCACCCTGCGTTATGTGGATGGCAAGCCGCACAGCATTGACACTGTGGTGCTGTCGACCCAACACAGCCCCGACCAGTCGGAAACCTCTACCAAAATGAAGGCCAGCTTTACCGAAGCCATCATCGAAGAAATCATCAAACCGGTGCTGCCCAAAGAATGGTTGTTAGACACCAAGTACCTGATCAACCCCACA
>CAMDXR010000025.1 GCA_945877725.1 Limnohabitans sp. Rim8 | reverse complement strand
GCAGGGTGAGTGGGGGTGTTGCGCATGGATTGGGGCCTTTAACAGCGGTGTAAAGACGGTTTTTAAATCATCAACAGCCGTTAAACATCTTGGTTTATTCAAGCGAAAGATTCACTGCCTAATGGACTATGTTTGAAAAGCCACATTGATTCCACTCATCCGGCTTACGCCGTCACCGTTTCAAAGTCGCCGGGCAAAACGATTTCAATCAGTTCGAGGTCTTCCGAGTGGGCGATTTCGCGGTGGCGAATGCCGGGGGGCTGGTGGACGCAGGTGCCGGCTTCTAAGCGGTGCTGGCCCTGGCCTTCGTATTCAAAAATGGCCCAGCCCTTCAGTACATAAACAATTTGAAGCGATAGTTTGTGGTGGTGCCATTCGCCGGTGGCGTGGGTGCCTTCCCGCGCCCGGATGACGTGCATGACGGCCTGGCCCTCGGTGGCTTTGTAGATGCCCAAGTCGCGGTATTCAAAATATTTGCGTAAACCGTCGTACTTAAAGCCTTCGTCTTTGGCGTGTTGAATGCTGAATGCCATAGGTGTCTCCATGTATTGCGGCAGTGTAGGGGTGACTTTAAGCCTTGCCTGATGGACTTGTTCGTCATTTTTGACATTTCTTGGTGTGATAATTATCGGAATTGTTAAGTTGCCTTGATGAGGTTTGAAATTGAAGCAAATTTCTAAAATATTTTTGATGCTTGTGCTCGGTTACAGCGCTGCGTCCCCAGTTTTTGCTGCTCAAGAATGTAAAGAGCTTCCCTCTGGCGTACAAGCCATCAGTGTCAATAACATCAGCCAGAACAGCGAGTTGCAAAAACTGGACAACCAACTGGATGATTTCTTGCAGCCGTGCCTGCAAGACCTGACACCCCAAAACAGCAAGGCCATATGTGCGAACGCCCGCGTGGTGGCCGAGCAGGTGCTTCGGGTGGTGGCGCGCATTGACGATGCGGGCAAGCGCAATGACTTTTTGGCGAATGCCAAATTGAAGTCCTACAAAACCGCTTCTGGTTTGCTGGATCGGATGAGAAAGTTTGCCGCTGATAAAACCTGTCGTTGAGGGTGTGGCGGGGTTTAAAGCAGGCCCGTTCTTTCAAGTGTCCAGTACAAGCCCAAGATGACGATGGCCAAGGAGCCACCCGCCACCACGATCCAGCGGTAAAAGCGGGTTCTTCGCAGCAGCCAGGCCACCGGTAAAAAGGCCATGACTATGGCCATTTGGCCCAGTTCGACCCCGATGTTGAAACCGCCCAAGGCTGCGGCCAGGGCGCTGGCCGGCAGGCCCAAATCGACCAATACATTGGCAAAACCGAAGCCGTGAATCAGGCCAAATACAAAGGCCAGACGCCAGCGCTTCAGGGCGCTCCAGCCAAGCAGGTTGTTCAGGGCGGCCAACACCACAGACAGCGCAATTGCAGGCTCAATGAAGTTGGGCGACGGCTTTAGCCAACCCATGATGGACAGGCCCAGCGTGATGGAGTGGGCGACCGTGAAGGCCGTGACCACGGCCAATACGTCCATAAAAACCGGTTTGAACCGGGGGGCTGCTTGCCACTGCGTGACCCGCCGCTGTGCTGGCTGCAAGGGGGCCAGTAACAAAAGGCTGAGCAAGAAAAGGATGTGGTCAATGCCGATCCAGATGTGCCAAACACCCTCGGTGATATAGCGGGCCAAGACCCGCAGCGGTTTGTTTTCGGCCTTGTCGACCAGGGCCTCGGGCCGCTCTGGGCTGAGCAGGGCGGTGCTTTGGTACTGGGGCAGGTCGACCTTGAGCAAGCCACGGTGCAGGTTGTCTTGCGCAAACATCAGCGCGTAACGCACGTTCAGGCGAATGTCGTCTAAATCAGTCAAGCCCGGGCACTGCGCAAGCCATTGCGCGCTGAGGTAAGTGCCATCGGCATGTTGGCTGGCTTGCAAATCGGCGGTGTCCAAGGTGCAGCTTTTGCCCGATTCAGAAAGCTTTATGCCCTGAACCAACCAGGCTTGTAGCTCTGGGCTGCGGGCCATGGTTTCGCCCCAGGTGATTTGGCCGTCGCGGTTTTGGTCAAGGTCAAAAATCAAGTCCAGGTCGCGCATGTGAAGGTCAGCACGCAGCGTCAGTTGATTGTTGGGTGCGCTGAGTGTGAGGTAGCTGTTGCTGCTGGAGTGCGCTTGGGCGCTTTGTGCCAAGACAAAACAGGCAAATAGCATTTGCAAGCACCACACCAAAACATTGTTTAAGTTTTGAGTGATTTTGGCGAGGCTTCTAGCCAGAACAGAGAACATCATTTGCCCCCTGTCCAACGCGGATGCGATTGGAGTTGCCTGATAAGCGGGGCAAGTTCCGGGTCGGTGTAGCCGGTTTTTTCAGCCCAAATAAGCACGGGCTCGGCGGCACGGGGCTGGTTCACGGCCAGGGCCGCTTGAATGAAGAGCAGGGCGTCGGGCGGCTCTTTTTGGAGCTGCCAGTTTTGGATGGACAGCGCCAGTCCCGCCGCGGGGTCTTTGCCGTAGGCGATGAGGTAAATGAGTTTGGGGCGCTCGATCAGGGATTCTTGCCGCATTTCTTGCGACTTGAGGCGTGCATCGATGAGGCTGGCCAGGCGCTTTTCATCAGGCTCTTTCAGCCCACGGCTGGCCAGCAGGGCTTGCATCAGCAGGGCATTGCTTGCAGATTCGGTGGTGGCAATTTGTTTGGCTTGCCGGTAATTGCCTTGGCTGTTCAACATTTCTGCTAACGAAAGCCTGAGCAAATGGGACTGTGGATTAGCCTTGAGCTGCTTTTGCCAGATGGCCAGGGCTTGTGCTGGCTGGCCGCCCACGCGCAGTGCTTCACCCAAGTGAAAGCCGATCCAATCTTGCGAAGAAGTATCTTGAAAGGTCTTGGCTTTGAGGGCTGCAGACAGCAGTTCAGTGGCCGGTTGCGGCTTGCCCGTGCGATAAAGCAAGATGCCGCGATAGACATTGCCCTCTTCCGGGCCGAACAGGCGGGAAATTTCTAGGACGTCTTGTTGGGCGGCAGCCATATCTGCCAGCAATAAATGCAGGGCAAACCGCCAAGACCAGAACTCGGCACGCTGGGCGTCTTTGGCAATCGCTTGGTTTATGTCTGCCAGCCCTGCATCGAACTCGTGAAAACCTTGCTTGACCAAGCCCCTTAGAAAAAACCCATCCGCAGGCAAGTCGGCGCTTTGCCACCAAGGGGTTAAGGCCGCTTTGGCCGAACCAAACCAGCGCAAATCACCCTCGGTGAGTCCCAATGTGAAGACTGCTCGGGCATAAGCCAAGGAGGCGTCCAGATTTGTGGGCTGCGCGCGCCAGGCTTGATCGAGTGCGCGCAGTTGCCCATTACGTCCCCCTTGGGCATGGACTGATGCAGCCAACACCACCTGTTGATCTTGGGGTTTGAAACGTTCTTGCCCCAAACTGGGCAACATGAAAGCGCTCATACCGATCGCTAACGTCCAGCCTCTGGCGAAAGGGTAAACCCGTAGTTTGGTGGCTGGGTGTCGGGGGGAGATGTCCATTTTTAGCGTGGGCCTATTAATATGGTTACGATATTAAATCGGCACGTAATGGTTCTTTTCTTTAATCTCAATCCCTGAAGGTGTTTCAATGAAAATCGTGATGACCGCTCTTATTTCTGCTTTCATGCTGATGTCTGCTCCTTCTTTTGCGGGTAGCCATGGCGGCGGCAAGATGGATGACAAAAAAGTTGACTGCTCCAAGAAAGAAAATGAGAAAGACAAGGCTTGCGCCAAGAAGTAATCCATCTTGAGCCTTAGCAAAAAACCCCTCTTGAGGGGTTTTTTTACGGGCGGCTTCAGCCACCCCTTGAATTTGGCTTGGGGGAATAGTGAGGGCTTATCCCTTGACCGCTCCTGCGGTGAGCCCCGTGATGATCTGACGCGCAGCCACAAAGGTAAAGATCAGGGGTGGGATTGCAATCAAGCTGCTCATGGCCATCACGCGGCCCCAGTCCACCCCCATGTCTGTGATGAAAAGACTGGCCGCGACGGGCAGGGTGCGTGTTTGGCGATCGGTTAAGACCAGTGCCAGAATAAATTCATTCCATGCAATTCTGAATGTGAAGATGGAGGCCGCAGCCAAGCCCGGTGCCATCAAGGGCAGCAGCACTTTGGTGAATATTTGGAATGGGCTGCAGCCGTCGATGGCCGCAGCCTCTTCCAGTTCGATCGGTACTTGCAAGACAAAGCCATACAACAACCAGATCGTGAAGGGCAGGTTGACCGCCACATAAAGGAGTACCAAGCCCCACAGGCTGTTGACCAGTTGCCATTCACTCCAAATCAGGAAAACAGGAATTGCCAGCACCGCCAAGGGCACGGTGCGCAGCAGCAAGGTGGTGTAAGCAATGGTCTTGCGCCCGGGAAACCGAAATCTCGCCAGACCATAGGCGGCCATGCAACCCAGTACCAGTGTGATGACGGTAGAAACCACCCCCACAAAAAGGCTGTTACCCAGGTAGCGGTCAAACTTGTCTTCTTCCAGAACGGCGCGGTAGTTCTCGAGCGTGGGGGTGAAAATGAAGTTGAGGGGTGCGCCAAAAATGTCGACTTGTTGGCGCAGGCTGGTTGCAAAGATGACCAGGATGGGGGCGATGCACAAAAATGCGAGCACCATCAACATGAGGTAGTGGCCCGCCACAAGCCAGAGGGGACGTTTCATCGGTCTTCACCTTTCAGGGGGTTACTCAGGCGCAATGCCCCCCAAGACAGCAGCACCACCACCACCAGCAAGAGCAAACTGATGGCCGCTGCAACCCCCAGTTGTTGGCCCACAAAGGCCGTTTTATAAATGTGCAGAGCCAGAATTTCAGTGCTGTCACCGGGGCCGCCAAAGGTCAGCACATAAATCACCTCTAGCACCCTGAAAGCATCGATCAGTCGCATCATCAACGTGATGGCGATGACATGGATCACCATGGGTAATTTGACCCAAAAGGTTTGTTGCCACCAATTGGCACCATCGATGCGGGCGGCTTCCATGACCGAGTGGTCTAGGCCCGCCAAGGCCGCGATCATCATGATGAAAACAAACGGAGTCCATTGCCAGACGTCCGCAATAACGATCGCAATGAAGGCGAGTTGTGGGTCTGCAAGCCAGGTTTGTGCGCTAAAACCCGCCAGCTTGAGCAAAGCATTGATCAGGCCGAACTGCGCATCGAAGATGTAGCGCCAAGTCAGGCCTACGGCGATGGGGGCGATCATCATGGGCAAAATAAACAGCGTCCGAAACACAGCCATGCCACGCACCGGTTTTTCCAGCGCCAAGGCCAATGCAATGCCCAATACCATTTCGGCGCTGACGCAGACTGCAGCAAACAGCAGGGTAGTCACCAGGCTGCTCCACACCCTGGGGTTACTGAATGCCGACACCATGTTGTCCCATCCGACCCAGCGGGCACTGGACCAAGGGGTGCCCAAAGACCAGTCGTAGCCCGCCAATTGAAATGCCGACACCACGGGGTAGAGGCATGCGGCCGCCATCACCAAGATGGCAGGCCCCAAGAACAAAGCCGGAACCCAGCGTGATGTTTTCATGCTTGCAGGGGCGTGGTCATACTTTGTAGCCAGCCTCGCGCATGATGGTGGTGACTTGGGGCACCAAGTCGTTCAGCGCTTGTTCGGCGGTTTTTTTGCCCGTAATGGCCTCGCTCAGGCCGACACCCAGGGCCTGGACATTGATCTTGTCCCACACCGGAATGATGGGCCGCCAGTCGGGTGCGCTGTATTTGAGAGCCTCAACAAAGGTGATGAACTCGGGATATTTGCGCACCGCATCGGTATCGCGCAGGGTGCTGTTTCGCATAGGGGCGCCGCCCGCCATGGTCACGGCTTTGTCTTGGGCCTTGCTGGTCAACCATTGCATGAGTAAGAAACCGGCATCGGCGTTTTTGGAGTTTTTGGGGATTGCCAGACCCAAACCACCACTTTGCGAAGCACGTTTGACCCCTCTAGGGTGCAAGGCCCAGCTGACGTTGTTGACGACTTTGCTCTTGCTGGGGTCGTTGACCAAGCCAGCAAGCGAGGTGCTGTCAAGGTACATGGCCGCTTGGCCTTGCAGAAATGCGGTGTTGCTTTCGCCTTGGCCGTACCCTGCAATGCCTGCGGGGCCGGTGGCGACAACCTCTTGCAAAAATTTCAGGGCCTCGACACCGGCTTTGTCATTAAAGCGGGCTTTCCATTGCTCATTGAACACGCTGCCACCCAGCGGGTTCAGGTGCAGCAGCCAAGCGTGAACCACTTGATGCCCAGCTTGACCGCGGCTGGCCAAAGCCCCAATGCCTTCTTTGTCCTTGAGGATGCGCAAGAGTTTTCTGAAATCGTCATAGGTTTCTGGCGGCTGGAGGTTGTGCTTGGCAAAAATGTCCCGGCGGTAGGCCAACACACTGGTTTCTGCACCGTAGGGAATGCCGTAAAGTTTGGCACCCGGGCCTGCCAGATAACCTTTGGGGCCGCCCACCAGGCCCAGGTTTTCGAGATAAATGGGGACGATGTCATTGCGATCGTAAGCAGGGTCTGCCAGCGCCGGGTTGGCAAAGAAAGAGTCGAGTGGGTGGATCAGGTTTTTGGCCACGTATTCACCCTTCCACATCACCACGTAGCAACCCAGGTCGAAGTCGCCGCTGGGTTTGGCCATTTCCAGCAATTGCTTGTCCTTCATGCGGCCCATGGCCAGTTTGTCAATTTCGACCTTGATGCCGGTCTCTTTGGTGAACTGCGGCAGTATTTTCATCATCGCGTCGTAATGCGGATGAGATGGCACGCTGAACACCACGGTTTGCCCCGAATACTTGGCGTAGCGGTTTTGCGCTTGAACGCCACTGAAGGGAAGTCCGGCACCAAAGACGGTAATAGCACCCGCCTTGAGCGCAGTTCGGCGGGTGAGTGGATGAGAGGTCATGGCAGGTTTCCTTTTTTGGGGTAAAAAATTGCAGTTAAGGTTTAAGAGGGCATCAGGGAAAGGCCGCTTTGGGCATCAAACAGGTGCAGCGCTTGGGCATCGACACCCAGACGGATGGTTTGGTGGAGCAAATCTTTGGCATTGCCCGGCAAGGTAGCCGTCACGCGTTGCGCATCGGGCCCCTGCAATGGGCCAACCACTTGGCTCTCAGTCCCGAGGTACTCCACCACATTCACCTGAATGGCCAGGTCATCGGCGTTGTTGGAGGGTTTGAACATTTGTGGCCGAATCCCGATGACCAGAGCTTGATTCGAGGTGACCGAGGTTGTGGGCAGCCAACTTGGCGCGGGCAGAGTGAACCCTTGGCCTTGCAACAAGAGCCGGTCTCCCATTTGCACGCAATGTGCCTTGAAAAAATTCATGGTCGGTGTGCCGATAAATCCGGCCACAAACAGGTTGGTTGGGCGGTTGAACACTTCGCTCGGTGTGCCAACTTGTTGGATTCGCCCTTTGTCGAAAATCACAATTCGGTTGGCCAGTGTCATGGCCTCGGTTTGGTCGTGCGTAACATAGAGGGTGGTTTTGCCAAGGCGCTCATGCAGCAGCACCAGTTCGGCACGCATGTGACCCCGAAGCTTGGCATCGAGGTTGGACAGGGGTTCGTCAAACAAAAAGACCTGCGGTTCACGGACGATGGCTCGGCCAATGGCAACGCGTTGCCGCTGTCCACCCGAAAGCTCTTTGGGTTTGCGCGACAAAAGATGCTCGATGTTCAAAATTTGAGCAGCTTTGGTGACCTTGGCGTCTATGACCTCTTTGGGGCTACCCGCCAAGCGCAGGGCGAATGACATGTTTTGCGCCACATCCATGTGAGGGTAAAGCGCATAGTTTTGGAACACCATGGCAATGTCGCGCGCCATGGGTTGAACGTGGGTCACATCTTTCCCACCGATCAAAATCTGACCTTCGCTGACTTCTTCCAGGCCGGCCACCATTCTCAAGGTGGTGCTCTTGCCGCAGCCGGACTCGCCGAGCAAAACCACGAACTCACCCGCAGCGACGGTTAAATCGAGTTGTTCGACCACGGTCACATCGCCAAAGCGTTTGACAAGATTTTTGAGGACCAGTTCAGCCATGTTGTTGTCGGTTTTTGCGGCGGCGCACGCCCCAGCCAATCGGGGGCAGTGCGTTGCCAGGGTGTTGGGGGTCGGGGCCCCAAATGGCTTGGTAGGTGTCTGTACATCGGCCTTGCTTTTGCCAAAACCACGCAGCGAAACCCAGGGCCAGCCACCAAAGAATCAAAATCACTGGCATCCAACGCGGCGCGTCGACCACGCTCAAACCCATCAAGATGAGCACGATGGCCATCAATACAGCCAGCCAGCCTAAGAACTTATGAATGCGTTCAAACCAAATGCGGCGGCGGGTCATGTCGTAATGGTCTCCGCGCAAATGGGGGTCGGTTGGCCCACCTTTGCTGCCACGCGATAGCCCGGAAGCGATCTGGCCCCATCCGATGGCCAGCAAAGTCCAGCCACCCCAAGCATGTAAACGCGATGCATCGCTGTCGTATTGGGAGTGGCCCCAGGCCAATACCACCCCAAGGCTTACGGTCAGCATGGCCAACCATTGAAGTGCGAGATGTCCGTGCCACCAAACTTTGTTGTCCAGTTCGGATGGCCATTTTTGTCCTGAAGTAATTTTGAAATACCGGGTCAGCAACACACCCACGGGGATGAGAATCCCCCAGCCCAAGACCATGCAGCGCGCGTGCCAATAAGCCCAAGGCTGAATATTGTTTTCCAATGCACCGCTGAGGGGCATTAAAAGCCAGCTGGTCAATGTGCTCATGCAGGGTGCTTCATGCCGTTGCACCACGCGCATGAAGTGACAACCGATAAATAGAGGTGCTGGCGCAGATGAAAAGCTGGTTGTTTTCTGTGCCGCCAAAACACAAATTCCCAACTTTCTCAGGCACTGGGATGCGGGCCATGCGGGTGCCGTCCGGGTGATATACCTGCACGCTGTCTTCGCTGCTGGTGTACAAAAAACCGGCGGTATCGACTTTGAATCCGTCAGAAAGCCCCGGGGTGACTATCGCAAATACGCGCGGATTGGCCAAGTCTTGGCCCTCCACCACGTTAAAGGCCACGATGTGATGGTGGCCACCACCGTCTTGCTTGAGCGCGGCGGACGTGTCGCTCACGTACAAAATCTTTTCGTCTGGCGAAAACGCTAAGCCGTTGGGTTCCTCCAGCAGATCGCTGACGATGCGCAGCGTGCAGCTGTTCGGGCAAAAGCGAAAGAGGTAGTTTTTGCCCAGCTCGCTTTTTGCACGGAAACCTTCGCGGTCCGACACGATGCCGTAAGGTGGATCGGTGAACCAGATACTGCCGTCGCTTTTCACCACCACATCGTTCGGAGAGTTAAGTCGGCGGCCTTGGTAATGGTCCACGACAATTGAATCCGATACGGCACGGCCTTGAGAATCAAGTTGGGTTCGGACGATGGCGCGTTGCCCGTGGGAGCAATGCAGCAAGGATCCGTCCCGCTCGCGGGCATGTCCGTTAGTGAAATTAACTTGGTCGCGCCAAATTTCCATGCCCCGCTCTGCGTGCCAGCTGAGCATGCGGTTATTGGGTATGTCGCTCCAAAGCAGTTGTGCGCTCTCTTGAATCCAGATCGGTCCTTCGCTCCAGAGGGCCCCAGTGCACAACCGAAGCAAGGGGCCAGCGCCTTGGGCTGCCAAAGCGAAACGGTTGTCGAATACCTGAATGGAGTCCATCAGGGTATTGTGATCAAATACCTGTTACCGGTAACTGGTGCTAACCCGCATCCAATAAATCATTGAATTCGATGCAGAATTCAACCAATCTTATCTAGAGGAGTTTTGATTGCCAGCTCGTTTGCCCCGGAACGAACAACCCACGTCCACTGCTGTGGTGAACAGTTCAGAACCCTCTGGCCCTGTGACCATGGCCGATGTTGCGGCTCGCTTGGGGATTTCCAAAATGACGGTTTCCCGTGCCTTCAGACAAAGCAATGGGGGCCGAAGCAATGAACTGCGTCAGACTATTCTTCGCACATGCCATGAAATGGGGTATGTGTTGGACCAAACTGCGCGAACGTTTTCGAGCAAGCGTTCGGGCTTTGTGGCGGCCTTGATCCCGGCATTGAACAATTCCAACTTTTCCGATACCGCGCATGGCTTGACCTCAGTCTTGGCGCAACGTGGTCTGCAAGTTCTGTTGGGGTACACCGATTACGACATCCCGACCGAAGAGCGCTTGATTCGAGAGATGTTGACCCGTCGTCCAGAGGGAGTCGTGGTCACTGGCGGGAGCCACACGCCCGCTGCCCGAAAACTGCTCAAGGCAGCAGGCGTCCCCGTGATTGAGACCTGGGATTTATTGACAGACCCGATTGAGCACACGGTCGGTTTTTCTAACGCGGAAGCCACGGGTGCCTTGGTGCGCGAATTGCACGCCAAGGGCTACCGGAGAATTGCCTTTTTAGGCGGCGTTGCCGCCAGCGATGCGCGTGGTGCCGATCGCCGCCGTGGGTTTGTAGAAACCATGCGCGCCCTGAAACTCGACGCGCACCGGTCGATCAGTGTGGGCCATGCGCCGGTGTCCATGGCCGATGGCGCAAGAGGCGTTGCGGAACTGGTCGATAAATGGCCCGATGTGGAGGCCGTTGTTTGTGTCTCAGACCATGCGGCTTTTGGAGCTTTGGCAGAGTGCCAACGTCGGGGCTGGGCCGTGCCCGGTCGATTGGCTATTGCCGGATTTGGCAGTTTCGAGGTAGGTACTGCCTGCCATCCCCAAATCACCACGGTGGCGCTTGATTGTTTTGGGATGGGGCGTATGGCAGGCGAGTTGTTGGTCAGAGCGATCGACAGTGCGCGAGGAGGCCAGCGGTTGGCACCCGAAATCATCACCATTCCGTACAACATAGAGATGCGCGGCAGCACCTGACGGAATTTTGGGGTACCGCGTTGGCACACACCGAGTCGCCAAAAATGCGATTTATAAAGTATTCAAAATAGGGCGTTTTTTGGGAGGTGCTGCGGCACGACTGGTCGTGTGCATCGCAGTGCTGGACGGTGACCGCCTAGTTGCAGTAAGCTACAAGGTTTTCCACGTAACTTGTTGTCGCTCATGGACAGTTCACTCCCATCCATTCCAGCCAAACGCTATTTCACCATTGGTGAAGTGGGCGAATTGTGTGGTGTGAAGCCACATGTGTTGCGCTATTGGGAGCAAGAGTTCACGCAGTTGCGACCGGTTAAACGCCGGGGTAATCGCCGTTATTACCAGCATCACGAAGTGTTGATGATTCGGCGAATCCGTGATTTGCTGTACGACCAAGGTTTCACGATCAGCGGAGCACGCAACAAATTACAAGAATTGGTGCAGGCCGATCGGCAACTGCGCCGCAACGAGCCTGAGGGCATTGATTTGGAAGATTCAGTCAATCCAGATCCTTATGCCCGCACCTTGCAAGAAGCCACAGCCATGCCACGGGTTGAGTTTTCCGGTGGCCGCACCGATTACGCTTTGCTCCATCAAGAACTGCTTGAAATTAGGGCTTTGCTGGCCAATTGAGCAAAAATTATCAGGTTATAATTTAAAGCTTGTCGGCGTGTAGCGCAGCCTGGTAGCGCACTTGCATGGGGTGCAAGGGGTCGCGAGTTCGAATCCCGCCACGCCGACCATATGAATCAAGGACTTAGTTTCGAAAGGGGCTAAGTCCTTTCTTCTTTGTGGGTACATGTGAAGTCTCAATCTAGATGCTCTTGAATCCGCCCCACATCACTCCCCCAAACCTCAAACAATCCTCCCGTACCGATGCACGGACAGCAGGCAGCCGATCAGGACCAGCAGCATGCCCAATAGCGCCATGGCGCCCGTGATTTCGGTGACGGCACGTTTTTCAAACTTGAATCTGTTGCCCAGTTGGTCGTAGACCTTTTGTAAATCTTCGGCGCTGGTGGCCCTGAAATATTCTCCCTCCGTCAAGCGCGCCACTTGTTGCAGCGCATCTTCTTCTAGGCGCACACGCATGCTGCGCCCTTGAACTTGCACGATGGCGCCTTCGGGTGTTCCAACCCCTACGGTGTAGATCCGAACCCGGTGCTGCGCCGCCAGTTTGGCCATGTCCAGCAGTTCCGGGCCCAAGTTGCCCTGGCCATCGGTTAACAAAACAATGGCCATTGCGCGGCCATTGACTTGGGTGGTTTCGGACGGCGTTTCGGTTTTGGGTGGGGTTGCGAGGCTTTTCCCCTCGGGCTTTTTGCGAGTGCCATCCATGGCTTCATTGATTATTTTTTGCGCATCAATGCCGGACCCGGGCAACAAAGCTTCCAGCGCGATCAGCACACCCGAACCCAGCGCCGAACCATATTGCAAAGGCAAATTGTCCAGCGCCTTGAGCAGGTCATCTCGCTGCTCGGTGGGGGCTTGTGCCAGCGCGGCAGTGCCCGCGATGGTGACCAAACCCACTCTGAGTCGGGCTGGTTTGGCCAGAATAAAACGTTCGGCCTCTGCCCGGGCCGCATCAATGCGGCTGGGCTTCAGGTCGTCGGCACGCATGCTGCCCGAGGTGTCTATGGCCAGCATGACGGTGGCTTCTCGCATGGGCGTCAACATGATGGATTGGGGTCTGGCCATGGCGATCAACAAGACGGCCAAGCCGAGCAAAACCACGACAAAGGGTAGATGTCTGAGCCATCGCGAGTGCCTGGCCATCATTGCCAGGCTGGCCCCGCGATTCATGCGCACATAAACCCATGCCACCAAGGGCAACAGAATCAGCGCCCCAAGCAGTGGGGGCCACATGAAGTTGAGCGAGAGGAGATCAGGCATGCAGACTCCTGCGTTTGCGTAAAGCCACAAATTGGCGCAAAGCCAGGCTCAAATCTTCATCGGTCGACAGCGATAAGCCGTCCATGCCGGCATGGGTCAGGGCCTGTTCAAACGCGGCCTCTCGCTGCAAGGCTTTGTCTGCGTAGCGTTGTCTGAATTTCGGGTCCGAGGTGTCCAGCAGCAATTGTTCGCCGGTTTCAGCGTCTTCTATCCACACCAGGCCAGCACCGGGCAGTTGGGTCTCGAGCGGATCGGTCAGGCGCACGGCAATGCTGTCGTGACGTCGTGCCAGTCCGGCCAGCTCGCGCTCCCATCCTGCGGGGCTGATGAAATCAGACAAAACGAACAACTGGGCACGGCGCTTGAGCAGCGATTGCGCTTGCCGCAGCCATGGCGCGAGGTGTGTGGCGTGCTCTCCTGAGCTAATGGGCACTTGTTGAACCGTGTTCATGAGGTGCAATAAATGGCGTCGCCCCATGCGAGCTGGGACGTGCAGTAACGGGGTATCAGGCGCACCGGTCAGCACCAAGGCGCCTGTGCGGTTGCCGTGACGTTGCAACCATAAACCCATCACCCCAATAAACGACAACATCAACTCGCGTTTGCTGTGGCTGTCAGAACCAAAGCCCATGGAGCCGGTCATGTCCACCAGAAACCAGACACTGACCTCGCGGTCTTCTTGGTGCATTCGGACGTGGGGCACTTGCAAGCGGGCCGTGACGTTCCAGTCGATGTGCCGCACATCGTCATGGACTTGGTATTCACGCAGGTCGGCCAGGTCGAGACCTGCACCGCGAAACGTGCTGCGGTTTTCACCTTGCAGGGCGCCATCAAGTCGGCGCAATACCGTCCATTCAAGTTGCTGCAACAGGGCTTGCATGTCCACCCGCGCTGGGTTCTGCAGCAGCGGGCCTGAGGCATCGGCAGGGGGGGCTTTTTTAAGCCGACGCAGCCACTCGAGCATGAGATTCCAGTGGTTTATCCGGTGCGGGTACCGCTTGCATGATTTGGGCTATCAGGCTGTCCGGGGTTTTGCCCTCGGACAACGCTTCATAGGACAGCACCAGTCGATGGCGAAGCACATCGGGCACCAGATCGATCACATCTTCCGGCAGGGCATAGTCACGGCCGCGCAAGAAAGCCAGTGCCCTTGCCCCCTCGATCAAGCCGATGGTGGCCCGTGGGCTGGCACCAAAGGTCAGAAAACGGTCAATGCCTTCCAGGCCAAAACGACCCGGTGTGCGTGTGGCTGCCACCAGTTTGACGGCGTAATGCACCAGACCCGGGTCCACATAGCCCCGGCGGCATTGTTGCTGCAATTGTTGCAACTGCTCGGGTGTGAGCACGCCTGCCACCTGCACGGGTTCACCGATGACGCGTTGAACAATCACAAACTCTTCCTCGTCGGTGGGGTAGTCCACCAACACCTTCATCATGAAACGGTCTACCTGCGCTTCGGGCAGGGGGTAGGTGCCCTCGGTCTCGATCGGGTTTTGTGTGGCCATGACCAGGAAAGGGGCGGGCACGCGGTGCGTCTCGCCAGCCAAGGTGACTTGTCGCTCCTGCATCACCTCGAGCAAGGCACTTTGAACCTTTGCCGGTGCCCGGTTGATTTCATCGGCCAGCAACAAGTTGGCAAAGACAGGGCCCAGCACGGTGCTGAACTCACTGGTTTTTTGGTTGAAGATGCGGGTGCCGATCAAGTCGGCAGGCAGCAGGTCGGGCGTGAACTGGATGCGCCGAAAAACCCCACGCAAGGTTTTTGACAAGGTGTTCACCGTCAGGGTTTTGGCCAGCCCTGGCACCCCCTCGATCAGCAAATGACCTTGCGCCAGCAAAGCCACCAGCACGCGCTCCAAAAAGGCATCTTGCCCGACCACCACACGTTTCACTTCGTACAGCACCCGTTGCATTTGGGCTGCGGCCTCGGCGGCCATCGGGTTTGAGCTGAGTGCTGTTTCAGCAGAAGCTCGCCAGGAATCGTTGGGGGTATTCATGTCAGGCCCTTTTATGTGGAGCGGGTTAAAACGGAGGCAGGCCCACGGCCATGCCGGCTTCTTCTATGGTGGTGGCAAAGCCGATGCCGATGAAGGTGCGCGCCGAAGTGGGGTTGAGAATAGCGGTCACGATGCCAATGACCTCGCCGGCCATGTTCACCAGTGGCCCGCCCGAGTTGCCCGGATTGGCCGCCGCATCGAACTGGATCAGCCCAGAGAGCAAACGACCGCCTTGGGGTGACAAAAACTCCCGCCCCATGCCAGAAACGACGCCTGAAGACACCGATGGGCCCATGCCAAACGGAAATCCGACGGCCACCACCCCATCGCCCGGGGCCAGTTGACGACTGGAGCCCAGCACGGCGGGTTGCAGGTCGTCTGGAATTTTTTGTGGTTTGAGGACGGCCAGGTCCTTGTCAGGGTGAACGGCCGCAACTTCCGCCTGAGACTTAGTGCCATCGGCAAAGGTCACCATCAGACGTTGTGCGCCTGCGACCACATGGTAGTTGGTCAGCATGGTGCCATCGTCCTTGATGACTACACCGGTGCCCACGCCCGTGGGTCGGAATTCACCCTTGGGTTTTTTGGGGTCGGGTTCAAAGCCTTCCACTCGAACCACAGACGCTTGAACAGCAGCCGCCGCTTTGGCAGAGGGAGAGGGCAGGTCTTGGGTGGTCAGGGTGTGCAGAACAGCCGCATCGATGTCGTTTTGTGTGAGTGAGCTTGCCGGAGGTGAGAGCCTGTGGGTGAAATGCAGGCTTAGCAATGTGAGCAGGACACCCAGCAAAAACAAGGTCAGTCCTTGCCAGCGCCTGAGCCGATCGTCCGGGGCCTTGCTGATGGCTGAAGTGGTGGCCGTGGTTGATCCTGAGGTCTCCGGCACGGGGGAAACCTCGGTAGAAATCTGGCGTTTTCTGTACACCACGGCACGTTTCATGAATAAACGTTAACACGGTTTCGGTGGTAAATTGCGGCCAATCCAAGATAACCATTTGAGGCGCAATGCATTTTTTGAATCCCGAACTGCTTTGGGCCCTTTTGTTGGCCCCCTTGGCGTTGGGCATTTACATCGTGCTTTTGCGCCGTAAAAGGCGCGTGGTTTTGAGCTTTTCAGCGCTCAGTCTGGTGCATGAGGCCCTGCAGGGCAGTGCTGCCCGATGGCGTCGACATGTGCCCCCAGCTTTGGTCTGGCTGGCTTTGGTGTTGTCTCTTTTTGCCTTGGCGCGCCCGGTAGCTAGGGTGACACTGCCCGCCGATTACATGACCTTGGTGCTGGCCATGGATGTCTCGCGCAGCATGCTGGCCGAAGACGTGCCGCCTAACCGCATACAAGCAGCCCAAAAAGCAGCCAAAGATTTTTTGCAGGAGTTGCCCCCTAGCGTGCGGGTGGCCATTGTGTCTTTTGCGGGCACGGCACAGGTGGTCCAACATGTGAGCGATCGTCGGGAAGATTGGGTCGCCGCGATAGACCGTTTTCAGTTGCAGCGGGGCACCGCTACGGGCAGCGGTCTGTTGTTGGCCTTGTCAACCTTGCGGCCCGAAGCCAATATCAACCTCGAGTCGACCCTGTACGGCGCTTCTGGGGGGCGAGGCCTGATGGAGCGGCAAGGGCAGGGGCAAAGCCTGGATAAACGCAGTGCGGCGCCCGAACCCAAGGAAATGACGCCAGTGCCGCCCGGTTCTTACACGGGTGGGGCCATTGTGTTGCTGTCCGATGGTCGCCGTACCATTGGTCCCGACCCTATAGATGCCGCCAAAATGGCCGCCAATCTGGGCGTACGTGTGTATACCGTTGCCTTTGGAACCCCGAATGGTTTTATTCCCGGCTTCGAGGGGTATTCTTTTTATACCCAGGTAGACGAAGAGGCCCTTAAGGCGGTGGCCCAGATTACCCAGGCTGAGTTCTTCAAGGCCACTTCGGCGCAAGAACTCAAGGGAATCTACGAGCAACTTTCCACTCAGTTCACCTTGGAACGCAAGGACACTGAAATCAGCGCACTTTTGGCAGCCGCATCGGCGCTGCTTTTGCTGTTGGCCTTGGGCTTGTCCTTCAAGTGGTTCAGGGCAGGGATGACTGGACTGCAAAATCCACGAAAAGTTTGAGACGGAATTTCGGATTGCTTGAGCAGTTGGGCGGTGGACCGCCAAAGAAAAAGGGGCTACATTTTCATGTAACCCCTTAGTTTCAATAGCCAAATTTGGCTCCTCGACCTGGGCTCGAACCAGGGACCTACGGATTAACAGAAATCCAGGCTCGTCAAAAACCCATATAAATCAATGACTTAAATGAGAAAATATCAAACGTGTAATATTTCGTGTAATTGAACGAAAACTGTAAATTACAGTTTGGCCAGCAATTTCGTAGATTTTGCACTCAGACACGTCACTGTGCACGCGAAAAAGTTAGAGGGTTGGCTTGGGACTCGAACAAGTTTTTGGAAAAGTTAGACGCCATCTTTTGGACGTGAAACAATTTCGAGAC
>CAMDXR010000024.1 GCA_945877725.1 Limnohabitans sp. Rim8 | reverse complement strand
AGGCAACGGCTACACTGCCCGCATGGAAATTTGGCTCAACCAATTGCTGCAATGGCTGGCCTTGCCACAACATGGTCTGAGCACTGTTTTTGTGGTCGCCTTCATTTCGGCCACCTTGCTGCCCATGGGCTCTGAGCCAGTCGTTTTTGGCTTGGTCAAACTCAACCCCGAGCTTTTTTGGCCCGCCATATTGGTAGCCACTGCGGGCAACACGTTGGGCGGCATGTTCAGCTGGTGGATGGGCTGGGGCACGCACAAAGCCGTAGACCGCTGGCGCGACACACCCACCCAATTGCGTGCCTTGAAATGGCTTGAAACACTGGGACCCAAAGCCTGTTTGTTTTCTTGGTTACCTGTGGTGGGTGACCCGATCTGTGCGGTGGCGGGTTGGCTAAAAATGCCTTTTTGGGCATGCGCCATCTACATGGCGATCGGCAAATTCTTCCGCTACTTGGTCATGACCGCCCTGCTGCTATGGGTTTTTCCGGCGCATTACTAAGCACCGCACCCCTGCAGGAGTCAAACGCGCTAACGGCACGGCATGGCTGCTCCATCTCGGCGAGTCAAAACCCACCCCATCAGTCGGATTTCTATTGACCGGATCTGAAACTCGGCAAATAATTCTTCAAACGTTTCAAATTGGAAACGTTGTTTTACTAAAGAAACAAAATGAGCGTTCTGGGTATCGACGAAATCACTTTCGGGGCACTCGACTTGGTGCGTTGTCGCCAATTCTTTTTGGATTGGGGGCTCACGCTCACCGAAGAATCGCCCAAGCGTTTGAGCTTCGAATCGCTGAATGGATGTCGCGTGATCGTGGCCCATCCGGACACGCCGGGCCTTCCACCAGGCATTGAGGCCGACCCGACCTTGCGTGAAGTGGTGTGGGGTGTGGCATCGCAAGCCGACCTTGATCATTACCGTGAACGCCTTCATGCCTTGCCCGGCTTTGTCCAGCAAGGCCAGCGCATCGGTTGCACGGACCCCTGTGGGCTGGCCATGCGCTTGCAGGTCAGTCAAAAGAGACCGATTGAATTGGATTGCGCCCAAGTCAACTCTTGGTCGGAGCGTCAACGCATCAACCAACCCAGCCCTGCATACGAACGGGCTGTGCCCATTGAAGTGGGTCATGTGGTGATGTTCGTCAAAGAACTGGAAAAAGTGTCCCGGTTTTATCAAGATGTTCTGGGTTTTGTTGTCTCGGACCGCTATCCAGGACGTGGGCACTTTTTACGCTGCGCAGCGCGTGGTGGTCATCACGACCTGTTTTTGCTGCAATTGCCCGAGGCTCGCAATGGCCTGAACCATGTGGCCTTCACGGTCAGGGATGTTCACGAAGTCTTCGGCGGGGGGCTGCACATGTCCCGCTGCGGCTGGGACACCGAACTGGGGCCAGGCAGACACCCTATTTCTTCTGCCATATTCTGGTATTTCATCAACCCCGCAGGGGCACTGGTGGAGTATTACGCCGATGAAGACGAGCTCACTGAGGCATGGCAAGCGCGCGAATTCACGCCTGGTCCCAGCATGTTTGCCGAATGGGCCATCAAGGGCGGTATCGACGGCCAAACACGGCGTCAAAAAGATGCCGAAGCCCCCAGTGGCCGATTCATGACCGACAAAGCCAAGCCTTGAGCTTGGCTTAACCGAAACCGAATTCAGGAGTTCTAAACCATGGCACACCACCCCGCTGCGCTTTACAACGAAACCCACCAATCCCGAACTTCGGCCCCCACCAGCTACGAAAGCTTGCTGGGTGACTCGATTGAGAGGGCCTTTGCTGCGGGCATCCACGATTTGTCAGGATTGGTTCAGTACTTGAACACCACGGGCCCATCAGGCCCTAACGGTCAAGCCTGGACGCCGGAAAATTACCAACAAGAGATCGCCCGTCTGGCCAGCTGAACCCCAAAGGAAGCGCATGAACGCCCAAGTCATCAACATCCAAATGGACCCTGTGGACGCCGCTCTGGAAGTGGGCTTAAAAGACCTCTGGTTTCCGGTGTGCCCCTCCGGTTTTATCAAGGAAAGCCCTATTTCACTGCGTCGCTTGGGCTACAAAATTGTGCTTTGGCGCGATGCTTCCGGCAAAGTACACGCGCTTGAAGACCACTGCCCTCATCGGGGTGCTCCGCTATCGCTGGGCGTCATATTGGGCGACCGAATCGCCTGCTCATACCACGGCGTTGAAGTGCGCCAGGATGGCACCGTGATGCGCGTCCCCGGCAGTCCGGGATGCAAGCTGGAAGGTTCGCGGCCCACCCGCAGCTTTCACACCGCAGAGTCCAACGGCGCCGTATTTCTCTACAACGCCAGCAACCCTGCGCTGGACCAGCCCCCTCCCCTGCGTTTGCCAGAACAACTCACGTCCCCCGAGTGGTCCTCTTTTCTTTGCTACACCGAATGGGGGGGTGATTACCGTTACGTGACCGACAACGTCATGGACCCCATGCACGGCGCTTACCTGCACAAACAGTCGCACACCATGGCCGAGGGGGACATGACGGCCGAGTTCCAAATCAGGGAGTTGGAGCATGGCTTTATTTTCGAAAAAAAGCACCAACGCGATGTGAACTTTGACTGGACCGAATGGATCAACACCGACATCCATTTGATGCGCCTCGAAATTCCTTATCCAAAAACCGGAGGCCCAGGGGGCAACTTCACCATCATTGGCAGTTACACGCCCATTAATAACCGCACGGCTGGCGTGTTTCACTGGCGCTGCCGCAAGGTGGATGGCTGGCAACGCGATACCTGGCGGTTTCTGTATAAAAACCGACTAGAACAACGCCATTGGAACGTTTTGGAACAAGACCGGGTCGCGGTTGAGAACATGGAGCCCGACGCCAACCAGCGTGAGCACCTTTATGCGCACGACATGGGCATTGTTCGCCTGCGCCGCCACTTGCGCAAACTGGCCTCCGAGCAATTGAGCCGAGCGGCCGGTTGACATGAGCACATTGCAAGTCTGGGTTCATACCCTGCGCCATGAAGCCCAAGACATCATCGGCATCGAATTGCGGCCCAAGGCGGGCGAGAATTTGCCCCCTTTTGAGGCCGGTGCCCACATCGATTTGCATCTACCTGGTGGCCTGGTACGCAGTTATTCACTGGCCAATGACAGCCGGGAACGTCACCGCTATGTGCTGGGAGTTCTGAAAGACAAAGCCAGCCGAGGCGGTTCACGCAGTGTGCACGAGCAATTGCGTATTGGGATGACGCTGACCATTTCCATGCCACGCAACAATTTTCCGTTGCAAGAGGGTGCAAGCCACTCCGTGCTGATTGCGGGTGGCATTGGGGTCACACCGATCCTGAGCATGGCCAAACGCCTGAAGGCGCTGAACGCTTCATTTGAGGTGATTTATCTGGCCCGCTCAAGGCAAGCCGCCGCTTTTACCGAAGAGTTAGGCAATTTGCACACACCTACCCACTGGCACTTCGATGACGAGGCTGGAGGACCGCCGGACTTGCGCGCCCTGCTGGCAAACCGCACACCACTGGCCAATACCCACTACTACGCTTGCGGCCCTGCCGCCATGCTCAACGTGTTTGAGCAAAGTTGCTCCGATCTGGGCTATGCCCTTGCCCACATCGAACGTTTTGCTGCCGTTCAAACCCAGGCCGCTACAGACAGCCGAACCCAGTTCACGGTGGAATTACGCAAAAGTGGAAAAACCTTTGACGTCACACCTGACACCAGCTTGCACAAAAAGCTGATCGAGATCAAAGCCAATGTGCCTTTCAGCTGCGAGGAAGGCATTTGTGGGTCTTGCGAAACACGGGTGCTAGAAGGAACGCCGGATCATCGGGACATGGTTTTAAGTTCTGCAGAGCAAGCCAGCAACCAAGCCATGATGGTTTGCGTGTCGGGTTGCAAAAGTGAGCGCTTGGTACTGGACTTGTAAGCGCATTGCTCAGCAAGTCCCATAGCCGACCTAACCGCCTTACCCCCCTAACCCCGAAGCCCCGCATGAAAGGGGCTTTCAGTTTTACCCTCCCAAGGGAACCGACCAAGCGTCGTAGCCATAAACACCATCGGCATTGCCCTGGGTCTTCATCCATTGGTTCCCCCGAGAGCCCAGCTGAATCTCTGCAGTTCGGGCTTGCCGTGTTAAAGCGTACCTGGCCAGTGCGGGGCCAATATCGGCCCGTTCTTCAACTGAAGCCAAACAACGTGCCACCACCACGCCGTCCTCGATCGCCATACCCGCACCTTGTGCCATAAAAGGCAGCATCGGGTGACAGGCATCGCCCAATAAACTCACGCCACCGACCGACCATTGAGGCAAGGGGTCGCGCTCATACAACGCACTCTTGAGCACACTGTCGCAAGCCTCCAAAAGCGCTCTGGCGTCGGGGTGGTAGTCACGGTAAAAGCTGCGCAACTCGTTGACATCCCCAGGGCTGGTCCACGATTCTTCGTGCCAAGAGTCCTGACCCGTGGTCGCAAAGATGAAGGTATCGCGGCCCAGATTAAGGGGGAAGGTCACGATCTGGCTTTGCGGGTTGGGGCCCCACCACTTCGTGAAAGCTTCAATCTCGGGTACCTGCCGCACCTTTTCCGTCGGCACCACGGCTCGAAAGGAAACCACACCAGTAAATCGCGGCTGTTCAGCACCAAACAGCGCCGAGCGCACTTTGGAGTGAATGCCATCGCCACCTAGCACCACATCGTGCAAGGCTTCATGGCCGTCTTCAAAATCCAACTTGACGCCGCGCGCATCTTGACTCAGATCGGTCAGGCGCTTGGAAAACTGGACGCACTCGCTGGGGACGGCAGCAGCCATGACGGCCAACACATCGGCCCGGTGAATCGTCAATTGCGGTGCGCCATAGCGTTGTTCAGCCGTGTTTCCCATGGGCAGTCTTGACGTTTCCAAGCCCGTATCCCAGTCGCGACTGATGCGGAAAGTCGGGCGTGCACCACTGGCGCGAATTCCCTTGGCCACGTCAGTACCCAAGCCGTCCAGTGCGCGCACCGCATTGGGGGTGAGGTTGATGTCGGCCCCCACCCGCATGAATTGCTTGGCCTGTTCGTACACCACGACCGTGTGCCCTTGAGCCCGCAGCGCGATGGCGGCAGTCAATCCGCCAATGCCCGCGCCCACAATGCCAATATTCAAATGAATTGTCATGTCTTAGGTCCTGAAAATTGACACGCTTGGGTCATTAAAAAGTAAGAAAACGGATGCTGAACATTCTCAAGCTAAAAAACGCCAGGGAAAGAACCCCCGTCGAGCAAAATGTTTTGGCCGTTGATGTAACCCGCGTGCACGCTGCACAAATAGGCACAGGTGTGGCCCAGCTCATCGGGTCGGCCAAAACGATGTGCCGGGTGCTTGGCCAAACGGGCTGCCATAGCCTGCTCGGTGGTCACCCCCTGCCGCGCAGCTTGTGCCGCAAAATTGCCAGCCAAACGCGCAGTATCAAAGGTGCCGGGCAACAGGTTGTTCACGGTGACCCCTTGGGCCACGGTGGATCGGGCCAGTCCGGCCACAAATCCGGTCAGTCCGCTGCGTGCGCCGGTAGACAAGCCCAGCCCATCCACAGGGGACTTGACGGCACTGGAAGTGATGTTGACGATGCGCCCAAACCCACGCGCCATCATGCCGTCCACTGTCGCCTTGATCAGCTCGATTGGGGCGAGCATGTTGGCCTCTATGGCCTGCAACCAGACCTCGCGGTCCCAATTTCTAAAATCACCCGAGGGGGGTCCCCCTGCATTGGTGATCAAAATGTCGAAATCTGCATGGGCTTGAAATATGCGCTGACGCCCCATGTCCGACGTCACATCCGCTGCGACCCATTGAACAGAACCGCCGACCTCTGAGCGCAGTCGCTCGGCGGCTGCCAGCAAAGGTGCTTCGGTGCGGGCCACGATGACCACGTCCACGCCTTCTCTGACCAGCGCTTGCGCGCAGGCGAAGCCCAAGCCTGCGCTGGCACCGCACACCAAAGCTTTTTTACCTGCAATGCCCAAGTCCATGCGTCAAGTCCTTGTTCGAAAAAATGCGTTTTTAAATTCAATCACTCGCGTCTACCCAAGCCCCTTGATCGGTCCCTAGCAGGTCAAGCAGATGAGCGGATCCAGTCGGGTCTTCATTGGGCAGCCCAAGGCAAGGGGGCCTCGTTCATGCCCCAGTAAAAACTTTTCTGGCTGGTGTACTCGAGAATGCCTTGACGTCCTTTTTCGCGTCCGCTGCCGCTCAGCTTGACGCCGCCAAAAGGCGTGCTGACAGAAAACAGTTTGTAGGTGTTGATCCACACGGTGCCGGTTTGCAAAGCTCGGCCAATGCGCCAAGCGTTTTTGTAGTCCCGGGTCCAAATGCCGGATGCCAAGCCGTAATCGTTGTCATTGCATTGCGCGATCAAGTCAGCTTCATCGTTCCAGGGCAGCAGTGCCAGCACAGGTCCAAAAATTTCTTCCCGGCACATGCGTGCTGTATTGTCCAAGCCCTCGATCACCGTGGGCAAGTAATAGCTACCTTGGTCGTAATACCCCCCAGTGGGACGTGAGCCACCACACAAAACCTGCCCCCCCTCATCGCTGCCCAGCTGAACATAGCGCGCCACCGACTCTCGGTGTGCTTGACTGACCAATGGTCCCATGTGGGTGCTTTCGAGTGCAGGATCGGCCACACGCAAGCCTTTTACTGCCGCCAACAAACGGGCCTTGAAAGCCTCGTACACCGAGGCATGAACAAAGGCACGAGAACCGGCGATACAGGACTCGCCCGATGAGCTGAAAATGCCATAAACCACACCCGCCACCGCATGATCGAGGTCTGCATCGGCACACACAATGGTGGGCGACTTGCCGCCCAACTCGAGCGAGGTGGGCATCAGTTTTTCAGCGGCTAATTTTTGAATGCCCATGCCCACTTGGGTGCCCCCGGTGAACGCGATGCGCTTGACCAATGGGTGCCGCACCAAGGCATCCCCCACCACCGAGCCTTTGCCGGGCAGTACGCTGAGAATGCCATCGGGTACGCCCGCCTGCTGGGCAATACGGGCCAGTTCTATGGCCATACGCGGTGTGATCTCGGCGGGCTTGATCACCACGGCGCAACCAGCGGCCAGGGCCGGAGCGATTTTTTGTGCCTCGCTGGCAATCGGTGAATTCCAGGGCGTGATGGCCCCCACCACGCCCAGCGGCTCGTGCAAGCTCAGGGTCAAAAAATCGCCGCGCGCCGGGGTGATGGCGTCCTCCCAGGTTTCGGTGGCTGCGGCAAAAAACTGAAAAGTTCCCGCCGCGCTGGCCACCAGCGCTCGACATTCCTTGATCGGCTTGCCATTGTCCAAGCGCTGCAATTGGGCCAAGCCCTCGCTGTTGGCACGGATGCCCTGGGCAATACGGTGCAACAAGGCGGCACGTTCGTGGGGCAGGAGTTTCACCCAGGCCGGTTGTAACCGGGCCTTTTCAGCAGCCTGCACGGCCTCATCCACATCGCTGGCCGTGGCCCCATGCAATTGCGCCACGGCGGAACCGTCGTGGGGGTAATGGGTGGTGTAGGCTGGGCCGGACGCATCGCGCCAGCGGCCGGCTAGGAAGGTCTGAACTTTTTCGGTCATCTTGAGAGCTTCCAATTCAAATGGTCACACTGGCGGTGCGGTTAAGCAAAAAGCGAACAGCCGACAACACCGTGAGCGCCGAGGTTTTGGGGTTTTCGGGCAGCGGTTTGCCATTCAGGCGAACGCTCATACTGCCAAAGGCCCCGTGCGCTTCCACTTCATGAATATTCTCTTGCACCGTCGGGTCGGCAATCAAACGCACCCGCGTTCGGTCCAGCCCCAAACCCGCCAAAGACAAGGTGGCCGCCACGTTGGCATTTTTGGGGTACAAACTGGCGGCTTCGCGGGCTGTGGCTTCCAAAATCACCGTGGGCTGAGTCAGCGTGTCCAGGTTCACCTGCTTTTCGGCCGGGGTGCCGCGCCAGCCAGCGGGCGGCTTTCGGCCAATGTAGGTCACGCTGTCTAGACCCGCTTGCCGCGCAGCGGCCAGGGCATCAATCCCCCCAATGGCTCCGGCCAACAGATGCAGTTGTGTTTTGCCCTGTTCGGCTGCTGCCTGAAGCTGCTCCGTCAATCCCGGCGCTGACAACGCCCCGATCGACAGCACGGCGCACTCAACACCGCGTTGCAATGCGGGCAAGATGTGTCCGGTCAGGGCCGTGTGCCCGGCGCACTCGAGCGCCAGTGTGGCACTTTGCGGCACTTGGTGTGTCACCGTTACGGCGGGACCTAACTCGGCTTGTAAAGCAGCCACTTTGTGTTCCGACACCACGATGTGTGTGATTTGGACTGCCGGGTGCGCTTGCATACGCTGGTACACCGCACGGCCAATGGCACCGAATCCAATCAAAGTGAGCTGCTGGCTTCGCATGCTTCAGTCCGTCTTTTTGGGTGGACCCGCAAACTTGACCGGGAAACTGCCCCAAGCGGCCATGTCGACCTCAACCACCACCGGGCCCGGTGTTTGCAGGGCCAAACGCAAGACCGCCTCGGTCTGCGCCGGATCGGTGAGTTTGTGATGGGCCACCTGCAAACTCGCACAAAACTGCGCAAAGTCTGGGTTGTGCAGTTCCACATAGCAATGGCGGCTGCCGTACACCGCATCCTGAATGTTTTTGATCACCCCATAGCGGCTGTCGTTCATGAGCAGCACCAACACATCGGCTCTTTCCTGCGCCGCACAGGCCAGTTCGCCCACGTTGAGCATGAAACCGCCATCGCCCGCCAGCACCACTGTTTTGCGGCCCAGCGCATGTTCCTGATTGGCAAGGGCAACGCCAATACCCATGGCCAAACCCTGACCAATACCGCCACCCAAGGCGTGAACGCCTGCACGCGGGTGGTCCAGCACGGGGGCTCTGTTGCCCCACATGGTGTTGGACAGAGTGATGTCTCGGACCCACCAAAAAGTTTTTCCCACCGCGGCTTGGAGGGTGTTTTTGAGATGCACGTAGGGGCCCAGCATGCTGTCCACCAAGGCCTCAGCGGCACGGCGGGTGTCTTTCAGATTGGCATGGAAGTCGGGGGCAATCTGCATCCGGCCTTCCAGCGCATCGGCCAGGGCGTGCAAGGTCAGCAGCGCATCGCCGTGGACAAAAAATTCGCTTTCGTAAGCACGGTTTTGTGTCAAGGCGTTGGCGTCTATGCGGTACAGATTTGCTGGCAATTGCAGCTTGTAAGTCAGTGTTTCGTTGCTGCGCAAGCGTGAACCCACCACCAGCATGGCGTCCACTGTTTGGTAGAAGGCTTCGCTGGGTTTTTGCAAGTTATAAGAGCCCAGACTGGCCGGATGGTCTTCGGGCAACACGCCACGGCCTTGGACCGAAGTCACCACGCCCCAGCCCATGTCCACCAAACGCTTGACGGCTGCACCTGCGCCACGGGCACCGCCACCTAACCAAAGCATGGGGCGCTTTTTGTTGGCCAGACGATCCGCCAGCGCCAGCACCGACTCAGGTGAAGGTGCCAGGGCCGGAACACTCAAAGGGGCGAGTTCGGCGGGCAGCGGCAAGCTCATGGCCTGCACATCAATCGGGATTTCGATGCTCACCGGGCCGCAAGGCGGCGTGAAGGCCATGCGAACCGCTTCACGCAAGGTGGCCAAGGCAGTTTCGGGGTTGCGAATGCGAAAAGCTTGCTTGCCCACCGATTGCAACATGGCCAATTGGGCAGGATGCTCATGGATAAACCCCAAGTCACGGTCCAGAAATTCAGACTCGATCTGGCCCGTCAGGTGAAGCAGCGGCGTGCCTGCGGTCATGGCCTCAACCATGGCGCCTGCGGCATTGCCACACCCGGTGCCGGTGCTGGTCACGCAGACCCCCAAAACGCCAGTGACACGCGCGCAAGCGTCGGCCATGTTGCAGGCTCCGGCTTCACCTCTGGCTGATACAAATCGTATCTGCCCTCGGGTGTGCAGCGCATCGAGTATCGGCATGTTGTGAATAGAAATCACGCCATAAGCGGTCTTGACACCGCAGGCTTCCAGAAAACGGGCAACCAATTCACCGACGGTGATGGAGGGGATGGTCATGTTCATTCGCTTGGCTAGTTATTGGTTTTTGCAATTCAGCCTCGCCGCTGTGGCAAATGGCTCAGCCGTTCGGTCATCTGCGCAGCGGCGGCCTGGACCATCTCGACCAAGGGCATCAGGGCCTCGTCTTCAATGCGTTGAGAGGGGACAGAGATGCTGATGGCTGCGGCCACGCGGCCTTGTTCGTTGAAAACTGGCGCGGCAATGGTTGAGATACCTGTTTCATAACCGCCCATGCTCACGCCGTAGCCGCGTTCACGGTCTTGGTCTATCAGTGCTTTGAGGGCTTCGAGCGATGTGGGGGTTTTAGGGGTGTAAACAGGCAACTTGGGTTCGGGGTACAAGGTCAATAGCTCTTTCATGCCGATGTCGGAAAGCAAGGTGCGCCCAAGCACCGTGGCATGGGCGGGCAAACGTGCCCCCACCTGTATGGAGTGAAACATGGCGTTGCCTCCGGCGGCCTTGGCAATGAACACCACCTCGCGGGCATCCCGAACCACCACATGCGCGGAAAACCCGCTGCGGTCACGTAATTCCTCAATCACGGGGCGTCCCACTTCGGTCAACTCCATTGAGGCCAGCAGTTCAAAACCAAGACGCAACACCGAAAGACCCAACTTGTAACTCACGCCATCCGGACAGCGCTCCAGAAAACCGCCTTGCTCCAAGGTGAACAACATGCGAAACACCGAAGCTCGGGGCAAAGCCATGCGACGAGATAATTCAGCACCGCTCAGTTGCCGCTCATCTCGGTTGAATTGCATCAGCAGTTGCAAGCCTCGGGCCAAGCCTGGCACGGTGTAACGGTCATCTGTCGGGGGGGTAGAGGTCATGTCAAGTGTGGGTTAGGGCAGAACAGGTAAACCCAGAAGTTTGTTTACCGCAGCAGCCGCCTCCAGTGGGCAGGCATGTCCCACGGGGCCCAGACTGATGCGCTTTTGCGATAGCCCCTGCGCCAGTGCGTCACATGCAGCAGGCGGGGTGATGGTGTCAGCTTCGCCACTGGCGATGACACATGGAACAACCCCTGTTTGCAAATCTTCTGCCAGACGGCCCTGCCCCAGCATGTGTACCGCCTGGGTGTAGCCCGCCGGGTCAATTTGGCCCATGGTTTCACGGACCGCTTCTTGCAAAACCATTGAGGCCTGCGGGGACAGCATGGCCGCGCCTCTGGCTTGGGCCATGCCCTGCGGCCCGAGTTGCTGCAAGTTGGACAATCTGCCTTGCACCACGCGATCGCGTTCGTCAGCTGGCGCATCGCCATACCCTCTGGCTGGGGCCAGTAAAACCAATTGACTTAGGGCTTGGGGGCGTAGCCGGGCAGCACTGGCCGCCATCAATGCACCCAGGGAGTGCCCTGCCAGCAACACAGGCTGGTTCACATACAAAGCGTCTAACCAGGCCCACAAACGTTCGGCATAGTCTTGTGCAGTGGGCATGGGCTGAGGCAAATGTGCACTGCGGCCATAGCCGGGTGCCTCCCAGGCCAGCACACGGACATCCTGTCTGCCCACAGCCGCGCCCAACTGGAAGGCCCAACTGGCCGAAGCCGATCCGATGCCGTGCAACAGCACATGTGTGACCCTCGGCCCCGCACCCGCACTGCGGAACTGGAGGGGTCCGAGCGGCGTGTCCACCAGGGACCTCACCACCCCAGACAAAGCATCTTGGGGACTGATGTTCATCTCAGCGCTTGATATTGGCCAAGGGTGAATCGGGTGGGTAAACCGGGGTGATGGGCTTGGGCGTGCCCAGCATGACGCACATCAACGCGTCTTCGTCACCCACGTTGTGCTCCTCTCGGTAAACCCCGGGAGGCACCGAGATCAGATCGCGTTCTCCCAACGTGGCTTCCCAGCGCTGACCGTCCTTTTCGCAAATGACTTTCATCACACCACGCATGACAAAGAAGATCTCTTCCACGTCGTAATGAATGTGAGAAGGCCCTATGTTGCCGGCCGGGATCAGCATGGTAGAAAAAGTGAAGTGACCAGAGGGCACCGTATTGCCATCCTGGGCCACGCCCGTGCCGCCCGTGCCGACGTAGCGCATCTGGGCGCGGCGGTATTTGGGGTCGAAATCGGCTTGGAATTTCAGCGCATCCCAGTCATAGCGTCGCGTTGATTTAAGAGCCACCCGACTTTGCATCCAGTCGGCAAAGGATTGGTCACTTTTTTGCAGCATGCCGGCCTGAATCTGCAATTCGGGTGGAGTTTGCGGGTTGAGCAAGCCGTTTTCATTGAAATGCGGCTGATTGGCTGCCGTTAAAACTTTTTGTTGGTGTGCATTCATAACGGTCTCCTGGTCTCAATTCATGACAAAGCCGCCGTTCACCGGCAGCAACTGACCCGTGATGAAACCACTGCCCTGCGTTAGCAAGAAAAGCGCTGCAGTGTTCACGTCTTCGGGTATTTGGGGGCGCTGTAAGGCGCGTCCGTTCAGGTATTGGTCATGCCTTTCTTGCGGCACGTATTCGGTAGCCTCTACCAAAGTCAGGCCAGGCGCAATGGCGTTGACTGTGATGGCATCTGCCCCCATTTCCCGGGCCAGTGATCGGGTCATGGCCACCACGGCCCCCTTGCTGGCAACATAGGCCATCAAGCGGGGCGCCCCCCATAGCGCCGTGTCAGAGGCCAGGTTGACCACCCGCCCACGGCCGCTCGCCGCCAAATAGGGGCGTGCAGCACGGGTCACCAGCCAGGTCCCTCGCACATTGACCGCCATGACGCGGTCCCACATCTCTGGGGCCAATTCGTCCATGGTCTTGCCGCCAGAATGGGTGATGGCGGCGTTATTAATCAAACCTGTCAAGCCGCCCATGGCCTGCGCTGCTGCTTGGACACCTTGACGGATGCTCTCCGGGTCCAGCAAATCCAACGGTACATAGCAGGTTTGCGGACCGAGTTCTTTGGCCAGTGCCTGACCGCGTTCGTGCAGTACGTCGCTGATGGTGACCTGCGCCCCCGCCGCGACCAGTGCACGAACAAAGCTTTCGCCCAGTCCTCGAGCGGAGCCGGTGACCAGGACTTTGCTGCCTTGAAGGTTGATTTCCTGCATGCTCATGTTTAACCTCAGGCACCCGGCCGCTGGGCGTTAACCAGGTAATGCAGCACTCGCTTTTCTGCCAGCACCACAGCGTAATAAGCCAATATGCCGATCACGGTCAGGGCCGCGATGACCACAAACACCCCTGAGGTGTTGCCTTGACCTTCAAAAAAGACCAGCAAATAGCCCAAGCCCATGTTGCCGCCGACCAATTCACCCACCACCACGCCAATCACCGCCAAGGTACTGGCAATGCGCAAACCCGAAAACAAGGGGGGCAAAGTGGTGGGGAACTCCACCATGCGGAAAACCTGAAAGCGGGTGGCAGAAAACGAACGCGCCAAATTGATCAGGTCCCCATCCATCGCGCGCATGGCCGAGAGCACATTGATCAGCACCGGGAAAAACACGATCAGCACGGCCACCAGAATCTTGGGATAAATGGTGTAACCCAGCCACATCACGAACAAGGGTGCAAAAGCCACCTTGGGGGCTATCTGCAATGCCAGTAAATAGGGCGACAAAATGGCCTCGATCCTGGGCGAAACGCCCAATGCATAACCAATCACCGCCCCCAAGGCCGAGCCCAAGACAAAACCAATGACCACCTCGGACGCCGTGATGCCCGCGTGCCAAAGTAAGCGCTCGGCCTCCCAAATGCGGCCGCCCTCAGCGACGACCTGGCTAAAAGGAGGCAACACAAATTGCGGAACCCCCAGCCAGCCCGGGACATATTCCCATGCCAAAAGGAACACCACGAGAACCGCTAGGCTCCAAGCCGAGGTAGTCAGTTTTTCTGGGGACATGCTTGGCCAATCAATGCATTACAACGCGCGTGCAGTCTTTATTTACCCGCGACAAACTGGTTGGTGTAAAGCTCTTTGAGCGGTGTTTCTTTAGGCACCACCGCGTTACCGACATAAAATTTTTGCAACTCACCCAACCGGGCCTCGTCCATTTGTCCCAGCACTTTTTGGTTGGAGTAAACGTATTTGTTGTACATCTCGAACAAGTTCTGGATGTTAGCTTCCTTGCCTTTGTGGACAGGCACATGCTGCACATAAGCTACTGCGGCATCCTTCGGATTGTTCATGATGTCTTTCATGCCCTTCAAAGTGGCGCGCACCAATTTCTGAATCAGTTGTGGATTCTTTTGAATGGTTTCGTCCGAGGCCAAAATGGCTTGGGCCATGCTCTTGAAATACACGTCAGCGGGCAAGATATCGACTTGTGAACCCGCCTCCATGGCCGACGAGGTCCAATCCGGCACACCCGCCATGGCCACGGCCTTTTTGGCAGCAAACTGCTGCCACACACCCGCCGGGCCAGCGGCCTGAATGTTGACGTCATTTTTGGTCAACCCGACCTTGCTGAGCATGCCCAGCAAAGCGTAATAAGTGGTGTCGGTGTAAGAGATGACGGTGACCGTTTTGCCTTTCAATTCACGCGGACTTTCAATTCGCTCGTCCTTGTGGCTGACCAATTGCGTCAACGAACCTGCCCCCAAAACGGCAACTGCTTTGACGGGAATGCCCTGGGCACGCGCAATGATGGGCGTGTCACCAATGGCACCGCCAATCACGGCATTGCCTGCGCCCACTTGCTTGGCAACATCCACGCCACCCCTTGCGGCCACAAACTTCACGTCCAGGCCCTCTGCCTTGTAATAACCTTTGGCTTGCGCCAGCATCCAAGGCCCAAAAGCGGGCAAAGTGCCCGGGGCGGGCAGCAAATAGGTAATTTCTTGAAGCGGGGCCTGCGCCTGAGCAACACCGGGCACAACGGCCACCATGGCCGAAGCCAGCAAACTCATGCAAGTCAAACGTTTGGTCAGCAAGGCAAAGCGGGGGGTCATGGTCATCTCCTGTGGGTTATGGGTGGAAGAAAATCTGTCCTCAATGCACATCGGCTTGGGCATCGAGCTTGAGCAACTCCATCAAACGGCTGACATATTCCGCCAAGATGGGGTGTTTACGGCGTTGCAGGGGATTGGCTCGGTCAGGGATGTCGACACGAATCTCTTCGATCAAGGTCCCCGGGCGTTCGCTCATGACCAAAATTCGGTCAGACAAGGCCACCGCTTCTGCCAAATCGTGCGTGATGAAAACCACTGTCTTGTTTTCGCGTTGCACGGTTTCTGCCAAATCTTGCTGCAAGATCATTTTGGTTTGCGCGTCCAAGGCCGAAAAAGGCTCATCCATCAACAAAACCAAGGGATCTACGGCCAACGTGCGGGCTAGTGCGGCTCGTTGGCGCATGCCGCCCGAAAGTTGATTGGGGTAATGCTGCCCGAACCCTTTTAAATGGCATTGGGTCAGTAAGCGCTCAGAAATTGACCGACGTTCTTGCCGTTTCACACCGCGCAATTCAAGACCGAATTCCACGTTTTCTGAAATCGTGCGCCAGGGCATGAGCAAATCTTTTTGCAGCATGAAGGCCACATGCTTGTTGGGGCCGGAAACGAGCTCGCCATTGACCTTGACTGTCCCTGCCGAGGGTTTGGACAATCCCGCCCCCATGTTGAGCAAGGTGCTTTTGCCGCAACCTGAAGGACCGATGATGGAGACCACCTCACCCTGGGCAATTGAAAAATGGATATCCCGCGCAGCCAGCACCTCTGCCGACTTGCCACGCGCTGCAAATCGCTTTTCAACCCCAATGAATTCAATCGCAGGAGTGTTGGATTCAGGTGTCACGCCCATGTGAATTGTTTCACTAAAGAAACGTTGATTTATTACGGAATCAATCCTAACCGCGAATTTGAGTTTGGTAAAGCCCAATCAAAACAATCAAGTAAACAAATACCCGCGAAAAAAAACCTGAAACATCTGGGATGTTTCAGGTTTCAATGCCCGTGAAATTCGGGCTACAAAATCAGGAGCTGAACAGGAAGTTCATCACGTCACCATCTTTAACCACATAGTCTTTGCCTTCGGCCCGCATCTTGCCGGCATCTTTGGCCCCTTGCTCCCCTTTGAAGGTGATGAAGTCGTCAAACGCAATGGTCTGGGCGCGGATGTAGCCTTTTTCAAAATCGGTGTGGATCACGCCCGCCGCTTGCGGTCCGGTATCACCCACATGGATGGTCCAAGCGCGCACTTCTTTGACGCCTGCCGTGAAGTAGGTTTGCAGGCCCAGCAATGTGTAGGCCGAGCGGATCAAGCGGTTAAGGCCGGGCTCATCCTGGCCCAATTCTTCTAAAAACATCTGGCGGTCTTCGTCGCTCATCTCGCTCATTTCGGCTTCGAGCTTGGCGCAAATGGCGACCACCGGGGCGTTCTGGGCAGCGGCATAGGCCTTCAAACGGTCCAGCAAAGGGTTGTTTTCGAAGCCGTCTTCAGAAACGTTGGCAACGAACATGGCCGGTTTGGCGGTGATCAAGAAGAACTGCTTGAGCAGTGGCAGTTCTTCTTTGCTGAAGTCGATGGTGCGCACCGGCTTGGTGTCGTTCAGTGCCGTTTGGCACTTTTCCAAAATGGCGACCAGCTTGATCGACTCTTTGTCGCCCGAGCGTGCCGTCTTGGTGACGCGGTGCAGGGCTTTCTCGACGGCGGACAAGTCGGCCAGGCACAACTCGGTTTGAATCACTTCTATGTCAGAAATGGGGTCTACTTTGCCCGCAACGTGAATCACGTTGTCGTCTTCAAAGCAGCGCACCACGTTGATGGTGGCATCGGTTTCACGGATATGGGCCAAAAATTTGTTGCCCAAACCTTCCCCGGTACTGGCACCTGCCACCAAGCCCGCAATATCGACAAACTCCACAATGGCGGGCACTACGCGCTCGGGCGTGATGATGTCAGCCAACTGTTTCAGGCGCGGATCGGGCACCTCGACCACGCCCACATTGGGCTCAATGGTGCAAAAAGGGTAGTTTTCAGCGGCAATGCCGGCTTTGGTCAGGGCGTTGAAAAGGGTGGATTTGCCCACGTTGGGCAAACCCACAATGCCGCATTTGAGGCTCATGGAGGGCTTTCGGTGATTCGGGAAACAACCCGCGATTTTAACGGCTCGGGCTGATCGCCACGCAGTCTGATCAATGCACGACAAGAGACAAGCGGCGGGATAAGCCCCGCAAAGTCCTGTTGGCCCGGGAGAAATTCGCCGCATCCTACAATGCGCCCATGGCTTTATCCCCTGATATTTGTATACGCGGTGCTGGCATTGTGGGCCGCAGCTTGGCCTTGTTGTTGGCGCGTGAGCGCTTAAACGTGGCCTTGGTTGAATCCCCCACCCCGCCCAACGCACCCGATGTGCGGGCCTATTCGCTGAACGGCGCGGCCATGGCCTTGCTGCAAGACCTGCGTTGCTGGCCCGAGAGCCCCGCAGTCACCCCTGTGCACCAGATGCAAGTTTGGGGGGATCACGGTGGTCACCTGAACTTTGGTGCCGGCGAACAAGGGGTGGGTGAACTCAATTGGATGGTCGATGTGGCCGTGCTGGAAGAGCGCTTGGCGGCCGCCGTGAAGTTTCAAACCCACATTCAGGTGGTGCAAGCACCCGTGGCGGCACCGCTCACGGTGGTGTGCGAAGGCAGAGCCAGCCAAACGCGCGCCGAGTTGGGTGTCGGTTTTGCCATTTCGCATTACGAACAACATGCCTTGGCTACCCGCTTGAGTTGCGAGAGACCCCACCAGGGCATTGCCCGTCAATGGTTTGGCTGGAGCCCTGTGCCCGGACATTCACAGCCGCAAGCCGAGGTTCTGGCTTTGCTGCCCGTGGGTGGCGATGGAAGCCATGAAGTGGCTCTGGTCTGGTCGGTTCATCCCTTGCGAGCCCAACAATTGATGGCGCTGACGCCCGAAGTCTTTGCGGCCGAATTGGCCCAAGCCTGCGGCCTCGCATTGGGGGCCATGCAACTCATCGCAGATCGTGCCGTTTGGCCGCTGCAACTGGCCCGTGCGGACCGATGGATCGGGGCAATGCCCGGCAGCAGCAAGCAGTCCTTTGCCTTGGCAGGCGATGCCGCCCATACCTTGCACCCGCTGGCGGGCCAGGGCCTGAATGTGGGCCTGGCCGATGTGGCTGAACTGGTGCGCGTGATCCGGACCAAAGAATTCTGGCGACCACTGCATGACCTGAAACTGCTGCGCCGCTACGAACGGGCGCGCCAAGCCGATGTGCAAGCCATGGCGCTGGTGACTGACGGGCTCCAACGCCTG
>CAMDXR010000023.1 GCA_945877725.1 Limnohabitans sp. Rim8 | reverse complement strand
CATTCGACACCGTTGATCCATTGACCAGCACCAAAAATAACAAAAAACAGACCAATGGCGGCCATCACCGGATGCCGAGATGAATCTGGAACGTAGTAATAAGGCGTTGTGCCGTGTGCTGCTGAACTCATGGGGACTCCTGCTCTCTTTTCTTTCGATATCAAATCTGGGATTTACAGACCAATAGGTTGAACAACAACCCAATTGACCAGTGCGATCAAGCCCAGAACAAACAACAAAACTGTACCGATGGCCACACCAATGATGTGGAAGGGGTTGAGTTTTTCAATGTCTTGCTGGTATTCGGAATTCTTACGAAGTCCGACAAACGACCAAAGCACCGCCTGAATGGTTCTTAACCATGAGGTTTTGCGCTTGGGCATCGGGGTATTTTGACTCACGATCCCACACCCATCTTGACTGGCAACGGTTGCACGGCAGCCGCCAACGGTGCGGTGGGTGCAGCGGGGGTTTTGCCACCCACTTCAAAAAATGTATAGGACAGCGTAATCGTGGTCACGTCTTTGGACAACTTGGGATCAATCACAAAAGCCACGGGCCAAGATTTTTTCTCTCCAGGCTCTAATGTGTACTGATTGAAACAGAAACATTCAAGTTTGTTGAAGTGATTGGCCGCTTGCCTGGGGGCATAGCTGGGTATAGCTTGGGCTGCCATGCGGCGGTTTTGAATGTTCTGGAACTCATACATGACCGTATTGAGTTGACCCGGATGCACTTGCATGGACCGTTTTTCGGGTTTGAAGTCCCAAGGACCACGCGCATTGGCATCAAATTCGACCGTGATCGTACGCGTGGTATCCACCTGACTGTTGCGCAAAACTTCTGCGGCCTTACCCGACTTGGCATTGCCAGGAATCTGGGTTTCCGAGATCGACAGGATGTTGATGCCTGTCATTTCACAAATGGCTTTGTAAATTGGCACCAGTGCGTAACCGAAGCAGAACATGCCGGCAGTCACAACCGCCAGTTTGCCCACCATCTTCAGGTTTTCACCACGCAAGTTCATCACAAATCTTTCAGGGGTTGAGCAAAAGCAGTTTGGCCACAAAACCAGCCAACACAGCTGCAGCAACCGAGGCCAGAATCAGCCCCAGTCGGAGATTGCTTTTCTTTTGTTCAGGTGTCATGGCCATCGGGAATTAACCCACCACACGGGTAGCCGTAGCGTCAAGCTTCGGCGGATTTTCAAAGGTGTGGAAAGGTGCGGGAGATGGAACTTCCCACTCCAGACCTTCGGCGGCTTCCCATGGTTTTTGAGCTGCTTTTTCACCTTGGCCGCGCATGGTCGGCAAGACCACGAACAAGAAGAAGTAAACCTGAGCAAAACCAAAGAAGAATGCGCCAACCGATGCCAACATGTTGAAATCAGTGAACTGCATGGGGTAGTCGGCGTAGCGACGTGGCATACCGGCCAAACCCAAGAAGTGCATCGGGAAGAAGGTGACGTTGAAAGAAATCAGCGACCACCAGAAGTGGATTTTGCCGCGCGATTCGTTGTACATCACACCGGTCCACTTGGGCACCCAGTAGTAAAAACCGGCAAACAGAGCAAACAATGAACCCGCCACCAACACATAGTGGAAGTGGGCCACAACGTAGTAAGTGTCTTGCAGTTGGGTGTCGATCGGTGCCATGGCCAAAATCAGACCCGTGAAACCGCCCATGGTGAACACAAAGATGAAACCCACTGCAAACAGCATGGGGGTTTCAAAAGTCATGGAGCCACGCCACATGGTGGCAATCCAGTTGAAGATCTTCACCGCAGTAGGCACTGCGATCAACATGGTGGCGTACATGAAGAAAAGTTGACCCGTCACAGGCATACCAGTCGTAAACATGTGGTGGGCCCACACGATGAACGACAGAATGGCAATGGACGATGTGGCGTACACCATGGAGGCATAGCCAAACAACTTCTTGCGGGAAAATGCAGGCACGATCTGGCTGATGATGCCGAAGGCCGGCAAGATCATGATGTACACCTCAGGGTGGCCAAAGAACCAGAAAATATGCTGGTACATGACCGGGTCACCCCCGCCAGCGGGGTTGAAGAAACTGGTCCCGAAATGACGGTCGGTCAGGGTCATGGTGATCGCGCCAGCCAAAACGGGCATCACGGCAATCAGCAAATAAGCCGTAATCAACCATGTCCAAGCGAACATGGGCATTTTCATCAAGGTCATGCCAGGCGCGCGCATGTTCAGGATGGTCACGATGATGTTGATCGAACCCATGATGGAGGATGCACCCAAGATGTGCATGGCAAAAATACCAGCGTCCATCGAAGGGCCCATTTGCAGGGTCAAAGGTGCATACAAGGTCCAGCCCGCAGCAGGAGCGCCACCGGGCATAAAGAACGAACCCACCAGCATCAAGGCCGCAGGAATCATCAGCCAGAAGCTGAAGTTGTTCATGCGGGCAAAGGCCATGTCAGAGGCGCCAACTTGCAAAGGGAGCATCCAGTTAGCAAAGCCCACAAAGGCCGGCATGATCGCGCCGAACACCATGATGATGCCGTGCATGGTGGTGAATTGGTTGAACAACTCGGGGTTGACAATTTGCAAGCCGGGTTGGAACAACTCGGCACGAATGCCAAGCGCCAGCACGCCACCCACCATCAACATGGCGAAGCTGAACAACAAATACAAAGTACCGATGTCTTTGTGGTTGGTTGCATATACCCAGCGACGCCACCCCGTGGGCGCGTGACCGTGATCGTCATGGGCGTGATCGTGATGGTCTAGAACGGCACTCATCTTGATTTCCTTTGATTTAAATACGGTACGGCTTATTTGCGCGCGGCTTGAACATCAGCCGGTTGCACGATTTGCCCGGTCTTATTGGACCAGTTGTTTTTGGTGTAAGTGATAACCGCAGCGATTTCGGTATCCGAAAGCTGCTTCCATGCAGGCATGGCACCATTGTTCTGGCCGTTCAGCAAAACAGCGATTTGCTTGGATTTGTCAGCGTCCAGAACCAGTTGTGAGCCATCCACTGCTTTGATGGCACCGGCACCCTTGCCATTAGCTTGGTGACAGGCAGCGCAATTGGCGGCATAAACTTTTTCACCCCGCTTGGACAAATCGTCCAGCGCCCAAACCTTAGAAGGATCGTCAGCTTTGGCGGCTTGTTTTTTCTTCTCGGTGACCACCCATGCTGCGTAGTCTTCAGCTGACAAAACTTTCACATGGATGGGCATGTAGGCATGTTCTTTGCCGCAAAGTTCTTGGCATTGACCATAGAAGTCGCCGGTTTTTTCGGCGCGGAACCAGGTGTCACGCACAAAGCCCGGAATGGCGTCTTGTTTGATACCGAATGCAGGCACAGCGAAGGCGTGAATCACGTCATTGGCCGTGGTGATCACACGAATTTTTTGACCGACAGGGACCACCAAGGGGTTGTCCACTTTGAGCAAGTAGTTGTCTCCCTGTGGCTTGCCAGCATCGGACATGGCACGCTGGGAAGAATCGAGTGTCGAGATGTAGCTCAGGCCTTCGCCTTCACCTTTGATGTAGTCGTAACCCCATTTCCACTGGTAACCCGTGGCCTTGACGGTCAAATCAGCGTTGGTGGTGTCTTTTTGGGCCACCAAAACTTTGGTAGCAGGCAAGGCCATCAGGATCACGATCAGGAAAGGCACTGCAGTCCAAATGACTTCGACGGTGATAGATTCGGTGAAAGTAGCGGGCTTGTGGCCGACCGATTTGCGATGCTTCCAGATGGAATAAAACATGACCGCAAAAACCGCAATGAAGATCACGGTGCAAAGGATCAACATGAACCAATGGAGCCAATGCTGCTCTTCGGCAATCTTGGTCACTGGTGGGTGAAAATTGAGCTGATTGACAGCTGGTCCGCCCGGCAAATCATTGACTGCGTAAGCCGCAGTGGCCAGCCACGCACCGGTAAAAATGCCAGCACGGCTCAGCAACGATGCCAATTTGTTGGAAATGATCTTCATAGTTCTCACTAACTTCCAAGTCTCTGTTGAACCCACACCATGGACAAAACCAGCACTTGCCGGATTTGCCACCCCGCATCACGCATTGCGCAATGCACTTCTGATTTCACGCGCCAAAACTTGACGCAGTTCGGGACGCACAAAGCGCCCCACCTCGATCGAACGACCTTGGCCTGACAACTCGATCAGACTGTGGTCGCCAGACTTTGGCTCGACCCTGACCCATTGACGGGCAAATTCGGCCCGTTCACGGCGTCCGGCAGATTCGCATTCCACAACCAGGCGGGTGCCTTGCAGTGAAATCCACTCACCATCGGTCGCATGGCGGGCGTAGGCCAGAAAAGCCACGCCTACCAGTGTTATTTCCAAACCGGCAAAAGCCAACACCAAAGTTGCCCCCTGCAACCAGAAGAAAACCCCGATGCCTAACGACAAAACGCACAACGAAAAATACAGCCAACCCAATTGGGCGGGTGTCACTGAGCAGTTCCGTCTGAGACGCCACTGAATGGTGGGCTCCGAGGCCTGCAAAGATTCTTGTGCGAACTGGTAAGTTGGATTTGACACGAGTCAACTTTCAATAACCTAACATGCAAAAAAGCACATATTCCAGCTAAATCCGGGCAGATTTTACCCGAGTTAAGAGGGTGTTTTGATTCAACTCAAACTTTGTCGGATATCCCGGCACCGTTGCGGAGCATTTGCCGCATTTGGTCCAAGCCGATTTCTGTTTGGGCACTCAACTTGGCCCGGGGCCTAGGTTTCAGGGCATGCCCGTAAACAATTTCGAAACTCAGCGCTAGCCTCCCGCCCTCTTCGGGTCGGGCCAAACCCATGAGCAACTGGGTCAACTGAGCGTGCCAACGGCGGCCCCGCAGACCGGCAAAACGCTGAATATGCAGGTTTCTGCCCAATTCACGCAGCTCAGCCAACAGGCGGTCCGGGGTTTCAAAAGTCAGGGTGATGCGTTCCATGTCCATCACGGGCTCGGCAAAACCCGCCTCGACCAACATGTCCCCCCAATCGTGCATGTCGGTGAATTCGTGGGCAGGTTCAGGCCAGCCTTGCCGGGCGTACAGGTCGCGTAATTCACGCAAAGTGTCCGGCCCTAGGCAAGAAAACATCAAAAAACCGTCTGTATCCAGCAATTTGTGCCAGATTTTCAATAAATTTTGGGGGTGAGCTGAAGTGTGCAACAGCATATTGGCCCAAATCATCTGAGCCTGACCGCCCAGGGGGGTGCCCACCTGAATCTTGGGACCCCGCCAACGCGCCATTTGCCACCAACGCGCCTGAACCGCCGTTTGGGCTGACAGAGCTTGACCGGGTTGATCACTTTCCAGCCAAACCTCGGCCTTCGGATAACGCGCCTGCAAAGCCCGTTGGGCCAATAAACCCCCAGTCAATGGTTCCCAATGGATCCACCGTTGCGGTTTCAGCTTGATAAAGTCCAGTCGGTCCATCATTCGGGCGGCCACTTCTTCGTGCAACCATGGGGAGGCAGGCCCCAAGCCATGGGCCGCCCAACGGGCAGCAGCAACAGGGTCCAGCGAGGGAGGGCGTTCGGGTGAAGACATTAACTAGAGAAGCAAAAGAGGTGAACTGGCCACATTGAACTACTGGTTCGTCTCACTTGTGGGCAGGGCATGCGGGCAGTATATTGATTTAATGGGTTCCAAATGGTTCTGGGGAATAGGCGCTACACACCTGACGGCGCACCGACCCGACCGGGTTTGGGGCTGGCTGCCCAGCCGTTGTGCCCTGTGCCATCGCTGGCCACAATCCCCATTGTGCGATCTTTGTATCAGCCAATTTGCAGGGCCTGTTCATCGTTGCATGACCTGCGCCCTGCCCTTACCCCACCCCGCCAAACGCTGCGGCACCTGCCTTAAAACGCCCCCGCCACTGGACCTTTGCCTCACGGCCACCGCCTACGCCTGGCCTTGGGTTGACCTGATTGCCCGCTTTAAATTCAAGCATCGGGCTGGCTGGGCCGGGCCATTGGCCACCTTGATGCTCAGCGCCGCCTGGGTCGAAGACACCCTGGATGCTGCAGACTGGGTGTTGCCCATTCCCTTGTCTGCCGAACGCCTGTCGGAACGCGGATACAACCAAGCGTGGTTGCTGGCTAGGCAACTCAGACCCACCAAGGCAGATGCCCAGTTGTTGTTACGTACCCGAGACACGCCATCGCAACGCAGCTTGCCCCGAGCTGAACGACTGGCAAACTTGGAAGGGGCCTTTGCAGTGGAGCCCCTAAGAGCCCTGCAAATTAGGGGGAAACGCGTGGTTCTGATTGACGATGTGATGACCAGCGGTGCCTCATTGCACACAGCGGCCCGGGTGCTGCGCCAAGCCGGGGCGCTGCACATCAGTGCCGTGGTGCTGGCAAGAACCGAAGCCGGCGGCGAGCCCTGAACACCCCACGGGGGGCAAATCTAGCCCGGCTCACAAGGCACAATACCGGCCATGTTCCATATTGTCTTGGTCGAGCCCGAAATTCCACCCAATACCGGCAACGTCATCCGACTGGCTGCCAACACGGGTTGCACCCTGCACCTGATCGAACCCTTGGGCTTTTCAATGGATGACAAGCACATGCGCCGGGCTGGACTGGATTACCACGAATACGCAGATTTACGCCGTCACGCCAACTGGGCGGCTTTTCTGGCCCAAGAAAAACCGGATTCTGAACGCATGTTTGCACTCACCACCCGGGGCAGTCGTGCCGCGCACAGTGTGCAATTCGAGCTTGGCGATTGGTTGGTTTTTGGCTCCGAAACCCGGGGCTTGGCACCTGAATTACGGGAGCAGTTTGTCCCCGCCCAGCGGATCAAATTACCCATGCTGGAGGGCCAACGCAGCCTGAATCTGTCGAACGCCGTGGCGGTCACGGTCTTTGAGGCGTGGCGCCAAAATGACTTTGCAGGTGCCCACCCTGCGCCGACACCGCCCAGCGGTTTTCAGGCATAAATCAGCACCAGGGACTCGGCCGCGCAAACCGGTTTGTCGCTGCCCTCCCTTTCCACGGTGACGTTCCACTGCAATTGCAGGCCATTGCCCTCAATGGGCTTGGCCGCGTGCAAATGCAAATTGGCCCGCAAACGACTGCCCACAGGCACGGGGGCCATGAAGCGCACCTTGTTTAAACCGTAGTTCACTCCCATGCGGGCCGAAGTGACCACAATGGTTTTGTCAAAAAATTGAGACAGCAGAGAAAGGGTCAGGAAACCATGCGCAATCGGGGCACCGAAAGGCCCCTTTTTCGCCCGTTCCACATCAACGTGAATCCATTGGTGATCTCCCGTGGCCTCGGCAAACTGGTTCACCTGATGTTGGGTGATATCCACCCAATCGGTTGCGGCCACATGTTGCCCAACGCAGGCGGCCAAATCAGCAAGGGTGTCAAAAGTTCTCATGCTTGGACTATAAGCAAGCCCCTGGGTTGACGCTGTCGATGGGGCGACACAACTTGGCTCGCAAGGCAGGCCAAAAGCATGCCTAAGAAAACGCTGACGAAGTCCATCTTCACCACCTGTCTCAGACCTCTTTGATAAGCGCTAAAACACCAACTCGACTTTAAGTGCTTGGCCAGGTCAATGCCACACGCAAACCACCCAACTCGGGGCTGCGATCCACCCGCACTTGCAACTGACTGTGTTGTGCCAACCGGCGCACAATGGACCAGCCTAGGCCGCTGCCATCGGCAGCATGGCCAGGCACTCGGAAAAACCGGTCTCCCAAACGCTGCAAGTTTTCATCGCTCATGCCCGCGCCACTGTCTTCAACCACCAAACGCGGCATGGGCAATGCCTCCCATTTCACACGTATGCTGGAACCTTCGGGGCTGTAACGATGGGCATTGTCGATCAGGTTACTCACCAAAACGCCCACCCAACCCGGTGGCATGGCCAAGGGCAAAACTTCAGGCGCATCTAAGCTAAGACTTTGCTGTTTACTCAACACCCTGGGGCCCAAGTCTGCCAAAGTGGCGCGGGTTTCGGCCACCCCATCGCAAGTCTCCGATGCCATTGAATCCACCCCGGCATCCAGTCGGGCCAACTGCAACAACTGGGTCACCAGACGGGTGGCGCGATCGCAGCCTTGCAACACCGCGCCAAGGGCGCTGGCCCTCTCACCGTCTTGATCCGCGCCCAATGCCACTTGGGCTTGCATCCGAATGGCCGCAATGGGGGTACGCAATTCATGGGCGGCATCGGCGGTAAAACGGCGCTCGTTTTCCATTTGGAGCGCCATCTTTTCAAAAAGCTGATTCAATGCCTGGACCAAAGGTTGCACCTCTGCCGAAACATCTTCATGCAGGGGTTCGCGGGCATCGGCATGACGCTGGGCAACCGACTGACTTAATTTCCGCAAAGGGGATAAAGACTGGAATATGGCGCCCCAGATCAACAAAGCCAAAGCGGGCAATGCCAGCAACATGGGGACAATGGCCGACTGCAAACCGGCATTCAGAATGTCATGCCGGGCAGACTGCAACTCGGCCACCATGATCCAGACATCGTCTTCACGTCCGGGAGTCGCAAACACCCGCCAATATTTTTGGTCCCTTTCTTGATCGGAAATGCCACTTTTCCCCAAGGGAGCCAAAGCTTCGGCAGGGGCTTCAGCAGAACGAGCGATCAACTCGTTTTCGTGCCATATTTGAAAAGCTACCCGGGGTTGGTACTTGTGCAATACGGCAGCGGTGGTGAAATCGTCATCGTGATCTTCGTCAGCTTGCGCCACCAACACAGCGGCTGTTTGGGCCAGATGGGCGTCAAGCAGTTCATTCAGTTCGTGTTCGGTGGTCACCCAAGTCATCACCAACACCACCGCCCAGACCCCGCCCGTTGCCAACAACACACTCAAGGTCAGTCGCCACTGCAAAGAAGATTGACGCCAGGCCCTCATGACTTGCCCTGTTGCTGAAGATCAGCTTGAGCCTTGACTTGCCGAGGCAACAAATAGCCCACCCCGCGCAAAGTCTCGATCACGTCCGACCGCAGTTTCTTGCGCAAGTTATAAATATGCACCTCCACCGTGTTGCTACTGACCTCGGTACCCCACTGGTACAAGTGCTGCTCAATTTGGGCACGCGTCAAAACTCGCCCGGCGTTCAGCATGAAGATTTGCAACACCTCGTATTCGCGAAGCGACAGTTCCACCTGCTGCCCGCCCAACCAAACCTGCCGCGAGGCGGGGTCAAGGCGGAGGGCACCGGCCTCTAGGGTCGGCTCAGAAACACCATGCGCTCTGCGCACCAAGGCACGCAAGCGAGCAGCCAGCTCTAATAAATCTACAGGCTTGGCCAAATAATCGTCGGCCCCCGCATCCAGACCGGCAATGCGATCGGCCACACCATCGCGTGCGGTCAAAATCAAAATAGGGGTGGTGATTTTTTGACGCCGCACGGCCGTCAGGCACTGCATACCGTCCTGCCGGGGCAAGCCTAAATCCAGCACAGACGCCTGATACACAGCCGTCAACAACTCACGTTGCGCCGCCACGCCATCCCGGACCCAATCCACCAGGAAACCTTGCTGCTGCAAGCCTGCCTTCAGGCCGGAGCCCAGAAGTTCGTCATCTTCTGCCAGTAAAACGCGCATCTGAATTGCCTGACCCTGTGTCTGAATAATCAATCTTCATCGTCTTCGGATTGTGCCTTGCCAGCAAATGGCAGCACCCAGGAAGTGCCGCTTGCGACTTGGGCTTGCGGGGACTCTTGCCATTGCCAAAACCAGAACGACAGGACCGCAACCCACAAAACGGCCGTCAAAAATCTGTGATTGGAGGGCGCTAAATCGGGGCCAACACCCGGCACACGGCCAGTGAGCATGGGCATCGCCAAATTACGCTTTCTAAGCAAACTGAGGACCACGACTGCGGCAATGTGCGCCAAAACCGCCGACAACATGAAATCCCCCATGAACTCGTGAACCTCTTCCATCCAATCACCCGTCCACTCCTGGTCAACAGCCAAGCCGGACAACACCAGGGGCGCAATGGACAACAAAATGGTCGCTACGGCCGTAGCCATGAACAAGTTTTGCGCTTGCCGCCAGGCCACATCGCCGGAACGCAACGCCCTGAACCAGGCGCCCAGTCCACGCAGCTTGCCCCACATGGCCGACCAGCGCTCATACTTGGGACCCCACAAACCCCACACCACACGCACCAACAACACCCCCCCCAGCGTGTAACCCAGGGTGACATGTTCCAGCCTAAAAGTTTCGCTTTCAGCGGTGATGTAGGCCCCGGCAAAACTCAAAGCCATCATGGCATGCAAGCTTCTTGTGAAAGCATCCACCGTGCGTCTGGTAGGCGCAGTCACAGCCGATGGGGCATCATTCAACGCAGTTATGTGGGTCGACATTTCAAACTTCAATCTTGTGTAGCGATGCAATGGTCAGTGGATTCAAAGCGGTATACGAACTTGGTGCTCATCAAAGTTGCCTTGCTCCGCTTGCGTATGACAGGCCGCGCACTGAGCAGCGCTCTTGATGCTGCCGCGTTTCCAGACCGCAGCCTCCACTTCGCGGTGCTTGCGTGCAAACCACGCAGAGCGGGTGATGCGATCCTCGGGTGGCTCTTCATTCACACGCTTATAAGTGCCCGCATTGGACTTCAACCAAACGGAAATTTGCTTAACCTGCGCAGGCTCCAAAGACGCATCGGTGCCGTAATGCCGCTCAAGTCCACTCATGATCCGTTGCCAAGACGCTGCTGGCAACATCCCGGGCGGATAAGCCATGTGGCATGCCGCACACTCCTGCTTGTAAATTGGCAACACCTGCGAGGGATTGAGTCGCCCATCGGCCCAAGCCAATGTCGTCCCTGTCAGGGTCCCCGTCACCGCCACTGCCGCCACCAATGCATTGACCAAACCGGATAAAAACCAAGGCTTTTGCAACAAATATTTCATCATTTCAACCCCAGCAGATACGCCAGCACATCGGCCTTTTCAATGGACGTGCACTCGCGAGACAACACATCTTTGCAATTGCGCTTGAACCATTTATCCACCTTGGCACTGTCCGTGAAACGCTCAGAATTGAATGCCGGCGCCAGGGCTGTGATTTTTTTGCCGGTCGATGCATGCTTGCTGTCCTGCGTTGGGGGCTGCCCGTGACAAGAAGCACAAGACCATTCACTGCCATGGCGCTGACCAAAAAATACCTGTCCGCGTGCAGCGTTGCCCGGCTGCCCTGCTGCTTGTTGCCAACGCTGCAACTCGGCTTGCGGGTTGCTGGCCACCGCAGCAAAGGCCCACATGAGGCAGGGCAAGCCCAGCAGCGCAATCCAGACCGCCCGTTTAGTCATCACGGTTTCCGCCCGATTTGACTTCTATTTTGACCACCACAAAATCAGTGCCACTCATGTAGCCTTTGACTTCAACAAAGCGCCCGTCTCCCGGCAAACCATGCTCAGAATCAATCCGGCTTTGTGCATTCAAAACAGCGTTGTATTGCGTATTGCCTGCCGCCAATTTGAAGCCGGATGCTGACCAGTTACTCACCGTGCCATACACCTCGAAGCGCGTGCCTTGTCCCGCCAACAGGCTGCTCTTGACCTCTATCTTGCTGGCCAACAAAACACCGTTCGTCATCGCACCCTTCACTTCGACATAGGCCCCCTGGGTCAGGGTGGCCAGCGTTGCGCCTTCAAAACTGGCTTGACTGGCGTCCACTGTCACACCCTGAACGGTCATGGTGTTGCCTTGTAAATTGCTCACGGCACCGTAAAGTTCATTGCGGTAGTAGCTTGCGCTACCGCCTGTGTTGATGGCGCGGTAAGACTCCTGCCCTTCCAACTCACGCTGAGTCACGGTGAGCCGACCCTCTGCCGAAAGTGTGCCCTTGACCTCGTAGAACTGTCCGGTCACCCAAGGTGCGCCGGTCCAAACGACAGGAACACCCCCTACTGACCATTGTGTGCCGTCTGTCGCGGCCACGCCTTTGATCTTGGTCAGGCCAACCGGATTTCCTGTCCAGTTCAAAAGTCGGGTAGCGTCCAGTACCTGAATTTTGCTCGCCACAACATTGCTCGCCGCGCGCTGGCTGTCATCAACCGCCAATACCCTTACAGCATGCAAACCGGTCAAATCAGCGCCCGCAGGCTCCACCGTGCAAGAGGCCACGGGACAAGACACCGTGAAATTATTGGCTCCTCCCGTATTGAGGCTCAAAGTCAGCCCGGCACCCGAACTGACGGGCGAACTGGATTGCCCGCGCCATGCGGCATCTAGGTTAAAGGCTGCCGCACTCGTCTTGCTGACCCGTGTGGCCACAAAACGGTTGTCAGCTTGCATCAGGCCGTAGACATTCACGTAGTCCCCGGCTTGCACCGAAAACGACTGGCCAGCGGCATCGGCGAACAAGGTGGTCGCGGTCAAGGCAATCGTCTGTCCATTCACAGTCATTTCTTGACCGACTACAAATGCGCTAACGGTACCCCGAACACCCCCGATTAATCGAATCTTTTGGGCGCGGCCTATGGATTGGGTCTCATCTGAACTGCCCTGCAAAGCAACGGTCATGCCCAGCGCCAGGGGGTTCAAGTACTCGGAGCTGCCATAAGTGTCGTCGCTGTCCACGACGCTGGCCGAAGTGGTTTCAAAACGAACGCCATTCACCACGATCGATCCCAGACCACTGATCGTGCCCAGATAACTCGAATCCGCACCCGCATAAACAGCCACCCCAGTCGGGTTGTCGTTGTTTAAAGCCAGATCATCAGTACCGCCACCGCCACCACAGGCTTGCAACAGGGACAGCACAGCAACTGCAATGCTGCCAGCGGCTAATTTTGGAAATTTAATTGTGTTCATTTGAGTTACACCTTTCATGTGTGATCCAAGCTTAAGGAGTCACGATGAAATTTGGCTTAAGCGCACCCAAGATCACTTAAACAAGCTGTAAATCGCCTTCAGCGTCTTTTCAGACTGAAACCTCAAACTCAGACTTTTTATGAAAATAAACATCAAAGCCATGGCGCTGACCGCAATATCTTTGCTAACCCTCACCGGTTGCAGCCAGGAAGCATCATGGGACAAGGCCTTGGTGTGCTCCGGTCTCGAAAAGACGTCGCCTACAAATGCGGTCAAGATCAGACCTGCCTTACCCTACCGAATAAGCGTTGATGAGCGCCAACGGCATGGGCAAATACAGCTTAAATCCCTGAACGCCATGCCTTGGAAAGGCTCAGATGACAAGCTCCATTTCCAATCGGTTTTTGCAGGGGGCTGGATGGCGGGTCAGCTCGACGAAGCCTCGGGTGCGATGAACCTGATTGTCGAAAGGCGCCTGAGAATCGATGGCAATGAACAAGCCCACCGCGTCATCGGTGAATATGCCTGTGTGGCGGCCACTGGTCCGATGCTGAAAGGTCGCTCCAACGCGCCTTTAATTTAAGCGCACAGGTTCAAACCTCAGTCTTTTGTAACTCACACGCGAAAAAATGAGACGAGCACAATGTACCAAACACGCTTGGATTCATAGGCAACAATGACTTCAACTTCAAATCTAAAAAATTTGAAGCCTCAAATGAAGCCATTTATAAATGTAAAAAAGGAAGCTGCCACGAAGGTCATCCTCCAAGATAGCGTTTGCGCCAAAAAATCAAAGCCAAACCTATTGCGACCAATCCCATAAATATCTCGGTTAAAAGCAGCCCCTGATCTAAATGCAAAGCAGGGAAATTTTCAAAATTCATGCCGAAAAATCCGGTAATTAAATTCAGTGGTAAAAAAATTGCCGTCAGCACCGTCAACGTGCGCATGATCTCATTGGTTCGGTTACTTTGTGCATTGAAATGCATTTGAACGGCAGTTTCTGCACTTTGCTCTAACCTTGCAACATGATGCACAACACGTTCAATGTGCTCAAGAAGATCCCTGCTTCGGACCTTCAATAATTCCAGACTGTCTTGCGTATATATGCTGTCTGAATTCCAAGCGTTCAAGGCCTCAATCCAATCGGTGATGGCAGCACGCTGATCTTCACAGACCTCATCTAAATAATGAAGAGTTAGTCGGGCGTTCAGCAATGCACTCCAATTGTTAAAGCGTGCATTTGGGTTAATTAATTCACTTTGCCAGTGATCAAGTTGTCGGGTCAACTCCCTTCGCAAATTTAAATAACCGTCCACCATGCTGCTGACCATCCGCAACATCAAATCAGCCGGATTTGAGGGTAATCTGTGCATCGCTTGGGTAGACGTAAGCTGGGCTGAACTCAAAAGTTTGGAAGCAAAGATTTGACGAATCACGCAATCCACCGGGTGGACTGAAATTACCACACGGTCAAATACGACGAAAGCAATGGGACTGGTATCGATTTTGCGCAAGATGTTAGGCCCAGCATGCGAATTTTCCCGATGCAAGATTTCGCCAGGCTTAGACAAATCAGTTTCTGTCCGCCCTTGGGCTAAACGACGAAACACCAACAAATCGTAATCTGCCGTGAAGTCGTAATGCGAAGGCAATTGGTTATTCAGCAGGTCCTGCAGGTGCAAATCAAACACCTGAGATCCACAAATTTTCTGTAAAACCTGCTGAACCTCTGCTTGCATCAGCTCAAACTCGCGTCTTGAGAAAGTCATCCAGACAAAGCCCTGTTCTGAAAGCGTTTGCGGCATCACATCGGTTTCATAAATTTGATCTGCATGGATTGAAAAAATTCGCATGTCGTTCTCCAGTCGTGTCGCACCTTGCAACTTTAATGAATTCACTTTTAATAGGTTGTCATGAAAATGTCATGACATTTATGAAATGTCACCGCTCGAATGTCATCAAATTTTCATCGTCCGAAATGAATATTGTTTTAATTTATTACACACGCCATGACCACCAAAAATCCAATACATGATTCGCAATTGCGCCAACTGCGCGAAGACTTGCTCGACAGCCTCGACGAAGAACTCGAACTCGAATTGGATGACCGTTGGGGCATGGATAGTGCCGCCAACGACTCAGCTATAGGGACTAGGGTTTTCTACTTCCGTGAACTTTTGCGTCTGCAATCAGAACTCGTCATGTTGCAAGACTGGGTGGTCAAAACCGGTCACCGTATGGTCATCCTATTTGAAGGACGTGATGCAGCTGGCAAAGGCGGCGTAATCAAACGCATCACGCAACGTTTGAACCCACGCGTTTGCCGAGTGGCCGCTCTGCCCGCCCCCAACGATCGGGAAAAGACACAATGGTACTTTCAACGCTACGTGTCGCATCTACCTGCAGCTGGTGAAATCGTCCTGTTTGACCGAAGCTGGTATAACCGCGCCGGCGTTGAAAAAGTTATGGGCTTTTGCAACGAAGAAGAATACGAAGAATTTTTTCGCTCGGTTCCAGAGTTTGAAAAAATGCTTGTTCGCAGCGGGATCCAGTTGGTCAAGTACTGGTTTTCTATAACCGATGACGAACAGCATGCCCGATTTTTAGGTCGTATCCACGATCCCCTCAAGCAGTGGAAACTGAGTCCCATGGATCTGGAGAGCCGCCGCCGCTGGGAAGACTACACCCGAGCCAAAGAAACCATGATCGAGCGCACCCACATACCCGAAGCACCTTGGTGGGTGGTACAGGCCGTAGACAAGAAAAAGGCCCGCTTGAACTGCATTGACCACCTGCTGGGTCAAGTGCCTTATCAAGAAATTGAACACCCAGAAATCAACCTACCCGATCGTGTACGCAATCCAGACTACATCCGTCATCCAGTTCCCTCAGAAATGATCGTGCCTGAGAAATACTAAAACAACACAGATATGCACGAACAATTTGGTCGCAACAGCACAAAAAACATCAAGACTGAAAAGGCTATGATTTTCCAAGGGTAGTTGTTGAGCCCATTTCGCATCGATTAGAAGTGAAAACTTTTGCAGGATATTCTTAGGTTTAATCACTATGGCTTGATGCCTTACAAAATATTAGCTCCGCCGCAACAACGCCTGCCCCATTCGAATTTTTGCTCCGGTATCTACGCCATCAACCCATTCGAAGCCTGGCGGAACAAATACCAAAATGGTAGAACCGTGCTCAAACCAGCCCATCTCTTGCCCTTTGACATACTGAGCATCGCAAGCAATTTCGTTAGCTCCTCGGTAACGCAGGTTGAGCAAAACATTCACAGCATGAAACCGCATACTGGCCACCAAAACAGCGGCAACAGGGACAATCAAAAACGGGATGGCATCTTTGGTGTTCATGTGCAAAATGGCACGTTCATTTTTGCAAAAAAGTTGTTCCACACGCTTAAGGGCAACTGGGTTTACGTTCCAAGTATCGCCCGAAATATAAGTCACATGATTTAAATGCACGTCATGTGGCGCGTGAAATCGGTGGTACATGCTGCTGGTCAGGCGCAAGGTCAGATACTTGCCGCCCTCCAGCGCTTGTGGCCAGTGACGGCAACGATCTGAGTCACCCAGCAAGCTTTCAAGTTGATAAGGAAAACCTTTGGCTTGAAAAACCATCCCGTGATGAATTACCCCGTAAGCACCCACGATGGCGTCACACGGTGAGGTCATCAATGCAAGGGCGGTGTTAACGACTCGGGCTCCAGGTAACAGTTCACGGGTAAAACAAGCGTGCAAACTTTCAAATTTATTTGTTTTGGCATCACTCAAATCTAAGTCTGTGAACAAGCGCCAAACCGCCATTGATACTTTGACCAACCAGGGGTTTCTTATTTTGCTCCACCAACCCATGAAACGCGTTAGGGTAATACGTGGGATGCGATTGGTTAGCAAAAAGTTCAAGTCTTCTTGCAACATCATTTTTTTAAATTGTCGACGAATCTTCATCATGTTGTCATTCAAGTTGAATAAAAAGAAATTTCTTGGACATTAGGAAATTAATCGTGAACTCTCATTGGATTATTTTGGGCTTACTGGTGAGCCTTGCACCGTCACTTCACAGGCGCATACAACTTTCCCGGGCCAAGCACCGTTCGCTGGCGGGCCACTCCCGAATGGCAAAACGACTGGCACGTTGGTTGCCTGGCTACAGTTTCAACGAGCATGATTTTTTTGGATGCGATGACGCACCTCAAGAAATCCAGTCGATGCGACAAAAGGCGTTTTACACCCTGGCCAAAACCCTTCAGACTCGTCATCGCCTGAGCATCGAAGCCACTGCCGCTGCGCGTGAAGATATTTCGGATATGCAATTTATCGCGGCATATCGAGTTCCGTTCCAATTCAGTCAGCTGGTTCGCGACAATCTGAAAATCGGTTCTTTTTTGCATTCGGCACAAGGCGTACAACTCACCGATCTGGACGGCCAAGTTTTTTACGACCTGACGGGATCGTATGGGGTCAACGTGTTTGGTGCTGACTTTTATAAGCTCACCATGGCCGAGGGTCTTGCCCGAACCGAGGCGCTGGGACCGGTTCTGGGCTCTTATCACCCCGTTGTGGCAAAAAACGTCACACGGCTCAAAGCTTTGTCCGGTATGGACGAAGTATCTTTTCACATGTCGGGTACAGAAGCCGTCATGCAAGCCGTTCGATTGGCCCGTTACCACACTCGCCGTAAGAACATTGTGAGGTTTTGTGGCGCTTACCACGGCTGGTGGGAAGATGTGCAGCCAGGCCCGGGCAATCCCATGCCTCCACGAGAAACTTACACACTCAGTGACATGAGTGAACGCAGTCTTGATGTGCTCCGAAATCGCAAAGATATTGCCTGCGTGCTCGTCAACCCCTTGCAGGCACTGCACATAAACCGGAATGCACCAGGAGACTCCACCTTGGTAGACAGTAGCCGATCCGCTGCATACGATCGTCAGGCTTATGCCGAATGGCTCAAAAGACTGCGCCAAGTTTGTACAGACCGTGGCATCGTGTTGATTTTCGACGAGGTATTTTTGGGCTTCCGACTTGCTGCAGGCGGTGCTCAAGCTTACTTCGATGTGAAAGCAGATTTGGTGACCTATGGCAAAACCCTTGGAGGCGGCTTCCCTGTGGGCGTTGTCTGTGGAAAAAAAGAATGGATGCACCGGTTTAATGACAAAAAACCTGCCGATATTTGCTTTGCCCGAGGCACTTTTAATGCTCACCCCGTTGTCATGGGTGCCATGTCGGCCTTTCTGGACCAACTTGAAACGCCCGAGATTCAAGCCATTTATCAGGGACTGGATGATCGTTGGAATGCACGCGCAAAACACTTTAACGCCGTGATGCAAAATAATGACTTGCCATTGCGTGCAGCCAATATGTCGAGTGTCTGGACCTTGTATTACACACAAGCCAGTCGCTACAACTGGATGCTGCAGTATTACCTCAGGCTGCATGGTCTAGCACTCAGTTGGGTGGGTACAGGTCGATTAATATTCAGCCTCAATTACAGTGATGCCGATTTCGAGGCAGTTGTTCA
>CAMDXR010000022.1 GCA_945877725.1 Limnohabitans sp. Rim8 | reverse complement strand
ACCCGCGCTGTTGTTGTAGTCGGCACTAAACGGACCGGCGGGTACGTTTTGCCGAATAATGGCAGAGAACTCTTGTGGCGATAAACGAAACCCGAGGGTGTTGATCTGGTACACGAGCAGGGCCTCTTCCGTGTCGTTCATGATGGCTGTGTTGTCCCAATCAAAAACCGCATAGGGCTTGCGCTTGGCGTCGTACTTGGGGCTGCTGCTGCCATTTTTTTCGATCAATGTACTCAAGGCTGCATGGTTTCGGGCTGACCATTTGGCGCGGTCCAAACTTGCCGTTGCGGGCACATTTGTGGCAGCGCTTGCTGTGAACGGCAATGCAGCAATGGCCAAACCGGCGGCACTTTGCCCTAAAAAGTAGCGACGGGCGGTCGTTGTTTTACTGGGGTTTTGAGAAATTGACATGGCGTCTCCAATGTTGTTCTTTGCACGAAAAGCAGTTTCGTCACTGACCACCGCCAAACAAGCGGAAGCTGTGCCTTTTCTAAGATAAAGCGTCTTGTCTATTGCTGGTTATCAAAATTCGGCGCATTTAGATGTGCCGCGACACTTCACTCTGCTGACTTTTTTTTCGCAGAGTCTGAGAGGGCAATTCGCCAAAAAATTTGCGGTAATCGGTTGCAAATTGGCTGAGGTGCCAAAAACCATGGCGCGTAGCCACGTCCGACACGGTGGTCTGTTCTGGTGTCTTTTCTTCAAGTTCGCGTCTTGCAGCGTTCAGACCAAAAGCACTGAGATAGGCTTTAGGTGTGCAGCCCATGGTTTTATGAAAACAGTCTTGCAATGCGCGTCTGCTGATCCCTAATTGCTCACATAAATCGTGTACTTTGATGCAACGATCCTTGTTGTCCATGACGTAGGCTTGAACACGCTGAATGACCCTGCGTGCATGTGAACTCGACACCGTTTCTTTGGGTTGGCGCGCTTGTTGACCCAGTAGCAAACCGATTCTTGAGAGTGTTTCTTCCAGGATGAAGTCCATCGCCTGAGAAGACTCAGGCTCCGGTATGTTCGGAAAGTTATAAAGCGTGTGCGCCAACCACCAGCGCAGGGAGTCAATGGCAGCGACATCGATTTTCAGGACGGGATAGCTCAGCATCTTGACCAAACAATCCGAACCGTGCTCTTGTTCAAGGTAGCGTTTGAGTAAATCTTCTTTGACAACAACCCCAAAAAAACCAAAATTGTCAGGGGTCGTCAACTGAAACTCGGTCTTTCCACTGCGTACGGCAATCGTATCCTCACCAATCGGTACACCTTCAACCTGACTCACTTGGCCACGTTGAACGGGTATGCCAAACCAAAGGGAGTCGGACCATGTATTGCAAGTTTGCACCAGAGCATGGCTTGAAAACTCTAGGAATATCTGAGCGGGACCCATGAACAATTCGTTCAGTGCGCCTTGGAAATGACCCGGTGACAACTGATCGTAAACCTGCTGCCAACCTGTAATGCTTTGCGACAACGAATGAACACCCAGCGCGTGCCTTCCAGGGTAGGCAGGCGCTGAGTGTTGGATAATTACATGGGGGGTTGACAATTCCATGCGTGACTTCAATTCACAGGCAATGTTCAGACAATGACCCGCCTCTGAGGTTCTTTTAAAAGTAAAGACATTTCAGACGACGGATGGTTTTGAAGAGCCTATGCAGAGGCCAGGTGAATTACTTTTGCCCTTCGAGTTCATGGCGACGCTGGGCCGTTGACAGAAAGTAAACGTAACCTATTCCCATCAAGCCGGTGAAGACTGCCGCCATCAAAGGGTTGTAATAAATCATGGTGACCAGGCAAACCACTGCACTGACCAGGGCAAATCCGGGGACCCACGGGAATCCGGGCGCGCGGAATGAACGCTCCAGACCGGGTTCGCTGATCCGCAGTTTGAACAAACTGGCCATGCTGAGGATGTACATGACAATCGCGCCAAATACCGCCATGGTGACGATGTTGGCCGTCAGATTCTGGCCACCGATTTTGATGAGTTCATCGCTAAAGATCGCTGCGATGCCCACAACCCCACCAGCCAAAATGGCGTAATGCGGTGTATGACGTGTGGCATGAACCCTGCCCAGCACTTCTGGCAAGAAACCAGCACGGGACAGTGCATAGATTTGGCGCGAATATCCCAGAATAATGCCGTGGAAAGAGGCAATCAGACCGAAGAGGCCAAGCCAAACCAGCATGTGCAACCAGCCACTGTTTTCGCCAACAATGAGCTTCATGGCTTGAGGTAAGGGGTCATTGATATTGGAAAGCTGAGTCCAGTCGCCGGCACCGCCAGCGAACACCATGACGCCCGTTGCCAAAACAACCAAGGTCACGATGCCCCCAATGTAAGCAATAGGGATCGATCGTTTGGGGTCTTTGGCTTCTTCTGCCGCCATGGCCACACCTTCAATGGCAAGGAAGAACCAGATGGCAAACGGGATGGCTGCAAACATGCCGGGTATAGAACCCATGCTGAAGCTGTCTTGGCCGGCCCATCCGCCTTTGACGAAATTGGCCATGGAGAACCCCGGTGCGACCACTCCCATGAACACCAATAATTCAAAGATGGCCACCAAAGTTACCGCCAACTCGAACATGGCAGCAATCTGAACACCGATGACGTTCAAGGTCATGAAAACCACATACGCACCCACGGCCGCTGTTTTGGGATCAAGGGTAGGAAATTGAACGTTGAGATAAGCCCCGATCGCCAAAGCAATGGCGGGGGGAGCAAAAACAAACTCTACCAAGGTGGCGTAACCCGCCACATAACCGCCTGTGGGACCAAATGCGCGGCGGCTGTATTCAAAAGGCCCCCCGGCATGGGGTATGGAGGTGGTGAGTTCGGTGAAGCTGAAAATAAAGGTGGTGTACATGAGCGCTACAAAAAGCGATGTCACCAAGAAGCCCATCGTGCCCGCCGAAGCCCATCCGTAGCTCCAGCCAAAATACTCTCCGGAAATAACGAGGCCTACAGCGATGCCCCACAGTTGGGTCGTTCCCAAGGTTTTTTTCAGCCCCGGATTGGAATTGTTATTCATGGCGATGTTTCCGTTATTTTTGGTTGACGAACCCGCTGTCAACTTGGCGGGGCATACTGTTGCATCTACACAGTCGCCAACGGAATATGAACTTAAATATCTATTTTTACTATCAAATTTCAGCAAATTTAATCCAATTCAGGGTAAACGAGTAAGCGCATTGCCGCCCATCACCGCAGCGATACAAGGTTTACCCCAAGTCAAACTTTGAAAGTTTGTGATGCCCATGATTTTTGCCCTGAGCCCCTCAACATTGCTTTCGCAAATCAGTTTTCAAATCCCCCATGGGCATTTCCCAATGGGTTCAATCGCTTCGTTTTATGGCAAAGAGTTTCAACTCCCGCTAGACTGCACTGCATGAAACTCATTGACACCATCCTCACTGACGCAGCCAGCATTTCGGCTATTCGCAAAGACATCCATGCACACCCTGAGTTGTGTTTTCAGGAGGTGCGCACGGCCGATGTGGTGGCGCAAAAGCTCACCGAATGGGGCATCCCCATTCACCGGGGTATGGGCACCACAGGTGTGGTCGGCATCGTGCACGGACGTGATGGCGGTGCTTGTGGACGGGGTATCGGTTTGCGCGCCGACATGGATGCACTGCCCATGCAAGAGTTCAACACCTTCGCGCATGCTAGCAAACACAAGGGCAAGATGCATGCTTGCGGCCATGATGGACACACCGCCATGCTGTTGGCTGCTGCCAAACATTTTTCCAAGCACCGCGATTTTGATGGCACGGTTTATCTGATTTTCCAGCCCGCAGAGGAAGGCGGTGGTGGCGCTCGCGAAATGATCAAGGACGGGTTGTTTGACAAGTTTCCCATGCAAGCCGTCTTTGGCATGCACAACTGGCCGGGTGCCCCAGTGGGCACCTTTGCTGCCAGCCCTGGACCGGTTATGGCCTCCAGCAACGAGTTCAAAATCACCATCCGGGGCAAGGGGAGCCATGCCGCTTTGCCACACAATGGCATTGACCCGGTGCCCGTCGCTTGCCAAATGGTGCAGGGCTTTCAAACCATTATCACCCGCAATAAAAAGCCGGTCGATGCGGGTGTTATTTCAGTCACCATGATCCACGCCGGAGAAGCCACCAACGTCGTGCCCGATTCCTGCGAGCTTCAAGGCACGGTGCGCACCTTCAGCATTGAAGTGTTGGACATGATCGAGTCGCGTATGCGGCAAGTGGCCCAATCCATTTGTACCGCCTTCGATGCGACTTGCGAATTTGAGTTTGAGCGCAATTACCCGCCCACTATCAACAGCGCCCCTGAGGCCGCGTTAGCACGCCGGGTGATGGCTGACATTGTGGGCTCGCAGCATGTCATCGATCAGGAACCCACCATGGGCGCTGAGGATTTTTCTTACATGCTGCAGGCCAAGCCTGGGGCCTACGTGTTCATCTCCAACGGCGATGGTGCCCACCGCGAAATGGGGCACGGAGGGGGCCCATGCACTTTGCACAACCCCAGTTACGACTTCAACGATGACCTGATTCCCTTGGGTGGCACTTATTGGGTACAACTGGCCCATCAATGGCTGGCCCAACCCAGCCAAACCGCCTGACAGGACCCTCTCATGTCATCGATTCAGGACAGTTTTTCCACCCGCTATGCCGAAGCCCGGCAAAAATTTTTTGCCGCTGCACAGGGTGCGGGGCTCTCGGTGGACTCAAACCTCCACCCCCTTAAAGGCCGTGATGGCGAAGTGCTGGCCATGGATGTGGTGCTTGATGGCCCCCCTGATGCCCGCAGCTTATTGGTCATCAGCAGTGCCTGCCATGGTGTAGAGGGTTATTGCGGTTCAGGCGTCCAAGTTCACGCTCTTCAAAATACCGCCTGGCGAGACGCTGTCAAAGCGCAAAACGTCGCAGTTCTATATATCCATGCACTGAATCCGCATGGTTTTTCGCATGTGCGCCGCGTGACCCACGAGAACGTCGACATCAACCGCAACTTTCAAGACTTCAGCCAGGCATTGCCCGACAACCCGGCTTATCGAGAAATTCAGCCCTTGTTGCTGCCAGAAATTTGGCCACCAGATCCGGCCAATGCAGCAGCCACCCAGCAGTACATCGCCGAACGCGGCATGAAAGCTTTTCAAGCAGCCATTACCAAAGGCCAACACGAGTTTCCAGAGGGCTTGTTTTTTGGCGGAAAAGCACCCACTTGGAGCAACCTGACATTGCGCAAGGTACTGCAAAAGTACGGCCAAAATTGCCAACAATTAGCCTGGATTGATTTGCACACAGGCTTGGGGCCCAGCGGCTTGGGCGAGCGCATCTTTGCTTGTGCCGATGATGCTGCAGCCTTCCAACGCGCGAAAGCCTGGTGGGGCAATGGCATCACCTCGATTTACGATGGGTCTTCGACTTCTGCCTTCCTGACCGGGCTCATGTGGATGGCGGCCTATCAGGAGTGCCCGCAAGCCGAGTACACCGGCATTGCCATGGAATATGGCACTCAACCCCAAGAAAAGGTCATGCATGCTTTGCGAGGTGACCATTGGTTGCACCTGCACCCAGAGGCGCCTGCCGCTTTGCACCGCCAAATTAAGCAAGACTTGATGAATGCGTTTTATGTGGATACCGATGAATGGCGCAGCCAAATCGTCGAGCAGGCCATGGACGCGATGCAACAGGCCATTCAAGGCCTTAACCCCTGAAATTAAAAATGAGTATTCCCCGCGTTCTGGTTTTGGGTGGCAGCGGCTTTGTTGGCCGCCATGTCTGTGAGCAATTGGCTCGGGCTGGTTGGCACATCACGGTACCGACCCGAAGGGCGGTCAATGCCACCAGCGTGCAAAGCTTGCCAGGTCTGACGGTTTTGGAGGCTTCAGTTCACAACGAAGCCGACTTGGCCCGTTTGATGCCGGGGCACGATGCCGTCATCAATTTGGTGGCCGTACTGCACGGCAGCGAAGCGCGTTTTGAGCAAGTGCATGTTGCCTTGGTCGGCAAAATTGCTGACGCCATGAACAAAGCGGGTGTCAAGCGACTGGTGCAAATCAGCGCCTTGGGGGCAGACGCACAGGGCCCCTCGATGTACCAACGCAGCAAGTCGCGTGGAGAAACGGTGCTGCAAAACGCGGGACTCGACCTGACCATCTTGCGTCCAAGCGTGATTTTTGGAGCTGAAGACAAATTCCTCAACCTGTTTGCCGATTTGCAAGCCATTGCGCCTTTCATGCCGCTGGCGGGAGCGGGCACGCGCTTTCAGCCCGTCTGGGTCGCCGATGTGGCGCAGGCTGTCGTGGCTTGCCTGCAAAAACCGGAAACCATCGGTCAGACCTATGAACTTGGGGGGCCGGATGTCTTGAGCTTGGGCGAATTGGTCAAACTGGCTGGCCAATGGGCCGGTGTCAACCAAGGAAAAGGCCGTCCCGTGATGGCGCTGCCCCTGTGGGTGGGTTGGCTGCAGGCCTTTGCCATGGAAATGGCACCGGGCGAACCCTTGATGAGCCGCGACAACTTGGCCTCCATGAAAGTCGACAACATCACTTCGGGGAAACTGCCCGGTTTTCAAGACTTGGGCATAGCCGCCGCAGCCCCGGCGGGTGTGGCACCGGGTTATTTGGGGCACCGCGGCCCGCGCAGTCGGCTGAATGCCTGGCGCGCGCACGCCGGACGCTGAATTTTCTGTCTGTTCAGGTCGTCCCTCAAAGCCGAACTGTGGTCGGCTTACGCCTCTTACATTCAGCAAGCACTTAATGTCCTGTGGAATGACCGGGCTCGCGAGCCGCCACGCGGCTCAAAGAACATTGCTTACAGCCGCGCAAACTTAAAGTTCCGTTAGCATCTCTTTTTTGAACGGGAGATAAAAATGATTCAGCTCTACATCGGCAACAAAAACTACTCGTCTTGGTCCATGCGGCCTTGGGTGCTGTTGAAACAAGCCAACATCGATTTTGAAGAGGTCTTTGTCAGATTTGACAGTTTTTCTCCTGATTCGAAATTCAAAGCCACGATCAAAACCATCAATCCTGTGGGCAAAGTTCCCGTTTTGGTTCACAACGGACTGGCCGTTTGGGACACCTTGGCCATTGCCGAATACGTGGCCGAACAATTTCCGGAAAAAAACCTTTGGCCAACCGAGCGCACGGCCCGTGCGCGCGCCCGGAGCGTTTGCGCAGAAATGCACAGTGGTTTCATGGGCCTGCGCAGCGCTTGCCCAATGAACATCGAGGCGCACTTGCCCGAAGTGGGGGGCCTTGGCAGTGCGTGACAAACCTGCCGTAAAGGCCGACCTGAACCGCATTAACGAACTTTGGGGCAGTTTGCTGCAAGAACACGGTGGCCCCATGTTGTTTGGCCCCTTCACCGTGGCCGATGCGTACTTTGCCCCGGTCGTCATGCGACTGAAAACCTACGCCCTGCCCGTGTCTGCTGAAGTGCAAGCCTATATGGACCGCGTGTGTCAGCTGTCCGGCATCAAAGCCTGGATGAACGACGCCTTGGCCGAAAAAGACTTTCTCGACTTTGAAGAGCCCTTTCGGCTCGCACCTTGATGCGGGTGAACTGAAGATGAAAATTTATGCCGTCGGGGGTGCTGTACGCGATGCCCTGCTGGGTCAGCGGGTACAAGACCGTGACTGGGTTGTGGTGGGCAGCACGCCCGAAGCCATGACGGCAAAGGGCTACACCCCAGTGGGCAAAGATTTTCCGGTTTTTTTACACCCCAGCTCCCGCGAGGAATATGCACTGGCCCGGACCGAACGCAAAACGGCCAGGGGCTACAAGGGCTTTTCAGTCCACGCCGATCCTGGTGTGACGCTTGAAGAAGACTTGGCCCGCCGCGATCTGACCATCAATGCCATGGCCCTGCCCGAGGCTTTGGCAAATTGCCTGACTGGCGATGTGGATGGACCCGATCCCTATCAAGATAGCGATACCCATCGAACAAGCACACACCATGCGCCCATTTCTCCAGCTTGGATCAACAACATTCTGGACCCTTGGGGCGGCCTGGGTGATTTGAGGGCCAAGTTGCTGCGCCACGTCACACCGGCTTTTGCCGAGGACCCTGTTCGCATCTTGCGAGTGGCCCGATTTGCCGCGCGCTTCAATGACTTTACCGTGGCCCCCGACACCATGAACTTGATGCAAGACATGGTGGAAAACGGTGAAACAGATCACCTGGTGCCCGAGCGGGTTTGGCAGGAATTGGCCAAAGGCTTGATGGGCAAACAACCCTCCCGGATGTTCGAAGTCTTACGCGCTTGTGGCGCACTGAAGGTTTTGTTACCTGAAATGGACCGCCTTTGGGGCGTGCCACAACGCCCCGAATACCACCCCGAGGTGGACACGGGCGTGCACATGATGCTGGTCATGGACATGTGCGCCAAGTTGGATGTGCCACTGCCAGTGCGGGTGGCTTGCCTGTTTCACGACCTCGGAAAAGGCAGCACCCCTGCCGATGTGTTGCCCCGCCACATTGGCCATGAGGAACGCAGCGTCAAACTGCTGCAAAAGGTATGCAAGCGCCTGCGCATTCCGAACGACTGCAAAGAGCTGGCCGAAGTGGTGGCCAGAGAACATGGCAACATCCACCGGAGCGCAGAACTGGGGCCAGAAGCCCTGATGCGTTTGCTGGAGCGCTGTGACGCCATTCGGCAACCCGAACGCTTCGAACGAGTTTTACAGGCTTGTGAATGCGATGCCCGAGGGCGTTTGGGGTTTTCCGATGCCCCTTACCCCCAAGCCGTACGCTTGTTGAAAGCCCAGCAAATTGTGCTGGCGGTAGAGACCCCCCCCATCGCCGAAGCCGCCGAGAAACAAGGTCTTCAAGGACCCGAAATAGGGGTAAAAATTACCAAAGCCCGGGTCAAAGCCCTCGCGCAGGCTCAGTTGTAGGCGTCAGTGGAAGCGATTCAAAGGTGGGAACGGGCCCACTGCGCAATGTCGGCTGCTGAACGAAAAGCGCCCGATTGGCGAGCCACCTCTTTGCCGCCAACAAACAAGGCCAGCGTCGGAATGCTGCGGATGTTGAAGCGGGCAGCAATGGCCTGAGCGTCTTCGGTGTTGAGTTTGGCCACCCGGATATCAGGCTCCAGCAGGTTGGCCGATTGCTCATAGGCTGGGGCCATCATGCGACAGGGGCCACACCACGGCGCCCAAAAATCAACCAATACAGGCAAATGGCTGCGGCCAATGTGTTTGTCAAAGTTGGTTTCATCGAGGGTCAGCGGATGGCCTTGAAACAAGGCCCGATGGCATTGACCGCAATCAGGTGAATGTCGCTTATCCGCAACACTCACCCGGTTGGTGGTGTGGCAATGCGGACAAACAATGTGCAAGGAAGCAGTTGAATCGGTCATGAATTCCCCATGTTTAAAAGCACTTGGGGACCCTGCTCTGCGATTCAAGGGTCTCGGGTGTTGACTCAAGTCAACTCGAGACACCGGAACGAATCAACGTGCTGGCGGACGGCGTGGTGCCATGGGCGCACGACCCGCAAGATGACGGAAACTGATGCGGCCTTTGCTCAGGTCATAAGGTGAAAGCTCCAACGTCACGCGGTCGCCCGCCAAAATGCGAATATGGTTTTTACGCATCTTGCCTGCAGAATAAGCAATCAATTGGTGGCCGTTGTCCAGCGTCACGCGGAAACGCGTATCGGGCAAGACTTCGTTCACCACACCCATCAGTTCAATCAGTTCTTCTTTAGCCATTTAAAACGTCTTTCTCAAAGCAGAATCGGTTTGGAAGTCTGCCGCTCTACCCACAACATGCCTTCATTGAGGGCATATTGACTGGCGGCGGCAGGCGTTGCAAATTCGGGCACAAAACGCATCACACGGTCTGTGCTGGCGCTACCACGGCCACTGGCCACGGACACTTGCGCGCCAAATGCGCCATTGGGCAAAGCCCTGGAGCAAGGTTGAATCCGGAATTTTCCCACGGAGACGGGTTTATGTGAACAATATTGAACAGTCATGTATTTTAACGAAAGGGGTCGGGCCACCTGTCTGCCCCATTGGGGACTTGCCAGCGGCTCGGGTTTTGGCATGTCCTGCTGCCAAAAAACTCCCGATATGCAGGCCGCAAGGCCTGCCAAAGAACATCACCGTGCAGAGGTGGCTCAAAAGGAAGTAAAAAAATCGTCTTTATCCAGCTTGATCAAAAGCTTGGGGGTCGATGTGCACAGTGGAGGACAAGACTGGCATCCCTCTGCCGGGATGCGCTATCGGCTCAGTAAGAGCGAGATGGGCATAAGTCGCCAATGGCGTGACGCACTGTACCACGTTCGCGGTTTTGGCGTTTTTAAGTCTGTTTGAAGTGTTTCAGCGCCGTTACGACAACTCCCTGGCTTACCCAGCCCAAACTGAAGCTCACAACCATCGGGCAATGGCGGCTGCCACCATGCTAAGCAAAAGGGTGCTGGTGATGGGCAAAAACCATTCACGCCGGAACAGCCGAAACCTAAAATCTCCCGGCAAACGCCCAAAGCCCAGCTTTTGCAGCCAAGGTTGCAGGCCGCTGAAAATGATCAGGACCAGCAAAACGACGATTAACCAGCGCAACATGCGAATCCTAGGTAAAGCTTACAAACGGTGAGACCGGTCGCCCTGGTCGAAGCCCCGTGCGGACCAGTCGGCAGAAGTTGCGAAACCCAACACCTTAAACAGTTCGCCCATTTCGTGCTCGTTGACCAAGCGCTGTGCTTGGCTGCGCTCCGCAAGGCTGGCTTCGGCCATGCGCTCGGCCAAGCCCAGATTCAACAAAAACCAAGCTTGACAGGTATAGCCCAACACCGCCAAGCCTGTATTTTGTGCCGCCAAAGCCATCCCAGTGAAGTTGACATGCGCAGTGATGTCTTTTTGACCCACCGCCACCAAAGGGTCGTCGTCGGCCTGGTGCAGTTGGTGGCACATGACGGTGCCCATGTGCCGTTGTAGGTGAAAGTACTCAGCCTCGGGAAAGCCGTAATCCAGAAAAAACGCGGCAGCGCCCCGCCCTGCTTTCATCCGCTCGGCCAAACTGGCCACAAAGGCCTCGGCTTGGGGGTGGATTTCAGTCAAATAGTCATGCTGGCCCTCAATCTCTGTCGGTGGGCGAAGGTCGGTAGGCCGATCAGACCAAGAAAAACCGTCGCCTGACGTGACCACCCCGCGTTCATGCCAGATGCCCTGGGTGCGTTGCAGCAACTGCACCGGCATGGCGTCCAGCACTTCGTTGCCGACGACCACGCCCTCCATCACCTCGGGCCAGGCGTCAAGCCAGCGCACTTTATGGGCATATTTGAGCAAGGTGTCGGCCTGGCGCGCACGTAAAGTGCCTGACAAATCAATGATCGTGTACTGGTGAACTGCATCACCAAGACTTTCCAGGAATTGCAAGGCCAGAGCGCCGGTACCTGCCCCAAATTCCCAGACCTCGCCACTTTGCGTCACCTCCAGCGCCTGCCGCACCTGCACTGCAAGCGTTTGGCCAAACAGCCTGGAAATGCCTGGAGCGGTCACGAAGTCGCTGCCAGAAGAGGGCATGGTGCCGAATTTTTGGAGGGCGTTGGTGTAATAACCCAAGCCCGGTTCGTAAAGCGCCATGGCCATGAACCGGTCAAAACCGATCCAGCCATCCGCCTGCGCAATCGCCTGGTGGATGCGCTCAGCCAATGGGGAAGTGGATGAGGAAGTGGGGGTGAGCTTGGGCATGATCAGGCGCAGATTGTCGCCGAAGGCGTGCGGGGGCTTGGCATCGCGCTTGGACCCGAACCAGCGGCTTACCCGATAATCTCGCCTTTGGATGAAACGCAAGTCTGATGAAGTGCGTTTTAAGTTTCGAAATGCGACTTTGACGGACTTGATTCGTCGTCCATGAATTAACACCATGCCCCAGGCCTTTTGTCTGGGTCAAACCAAATCACCCAGCCAAGATGCTCTCGTGGCTGGCCCCATCAACCGAGCCCAACACTGCCATTTGCCTTTCATGAATCAAGTTCTGGTCACCGGAGGCGCTCACCGCCTGGGCGCAGCGATTGTTCGCCAATTTGCGGCGGCGGGCTGGCGGGTATGGTGCCACTACCAACGCTCGGAAACAGCCACTCTTGCCTTGCAAAACGAACTGCGGGAAACAGGCGCGCTGATCGAAAGAGTGCAAGCCGACCTGGGCCTGCCCCACGAAGTCGAGCGCATGATGGCGCAAATTTTCGATGCACACGGCCCGCTGGACTGCCTGGTAAACAACGCCTCGCTTTTTGAACCCGATACCGGCACCGCCATGGACTTGTCCGGAACTCGCCAGCAACTCGAGGTGAACCTGATTGCCCCGCTGGCACTGGCCTCGTTGATGGCCAAGCAAGCCCACCCTGCAGCTTTGCCCGGCCAGCGCAGCGTGATTCATATCCTGGACCAGAAAGTATTCAACCTGAACCCGGACTATTTTTCTTACACCGTGTCCAAACTGGCCCTGGAACGCTCAGTGGCCCTGCAAGCCCAGGCCTTAGCCCCGGCTTTGCGGGTCTGCGGGGTGGCACCGGGGCTGATGTTTTTAAGTGGCCCACAAACGCAAGACAATTTTGACCGCGCCAGTCGCGTGAACCTGATGCGCCAGCCGATTGACCCGGATCAAGTGGCCGCCACCTGCCTTTTTCTGGCGCAAAACCCCTGCATAACCGGCACCACAGTGTGCGTGGACAACGGACAGCATTTGGTGCCGCTGGAACGCGATGTGATGTTTTTGGCCGATTCCGATGCGCAGAAAGCCCCGAAATGAGCGACCTCCTCACCTCACTGGCATTGACTTGCCGCCGCCTGTTTCTGCGCAACCACACGGTCGACGTGCGCATTGGCGCGCACGATTTCGAAAAACACGGTACGCAACGCATCATCTTCAACGTCGAGCTATTTGTGCCATACAGCGCTTCTACGCCCCAGCAAGATGACCTGAGCGAGGTGGTGGACTACGATTTTGTGCGCGAAGTGATTGCACGTCGGGTGGCGCAAGGCCACATCGTGCTGCAAGAAACCTTGTGCGATGACTTGATGCGCGAATTGTTGGCACACCCCCAAGTCCAGGCCGTGCGCTTGTCCACCTGCAAACCCGATGTTTACCCGGACTGCGAAGCCGTTGGGGTTGAAATTTTCCAAAGCAAATCTGCCCCATGAAAACCCCTGCCGGACATCAAACTCTGGAGCTCAAAGGATTGCGTTTTGACGCCAATCTGGGCATTCTTGAGCATGAAAAAATAGACCCCCAACCGATTCAGGTCGATGCCGAACTGAACCTAGGCACCCAACCGCTCATGCCCAGTGACGACGACATCACACATGTGCTGGATTACCGCAAGGTGCGCAAAATCATCATCGATGAATGCACCGCCGAACATGTGAACCTGTTGGAAACATTGATCGGCAAGCTCTCTAACCGCCTGATGCAATTGCCGGGTGTGTTGGGGGTGCGCGTCAAGATTGCCAAACTTGAAATTTTTGAAGACTGCGAAGTGGCCATTCGCATGGAAACAGGACAGTGGTAACCCAATGAACACAGCAACCGAAAACACCTGGGTCGAGCCCGAGACAAGCGACGCGGCCAAAGCGGCCCGAATCGAGCGCGAAACCCACAAGCTCGAAAAACGCCTGTGTCGCCAGATGGGCCAGGCCATCAGCGACTTCAACCTGATTGAAGAAGGTGACCGCATCATGGTCTGCATGTCCGGGGGCAAAGACAGCTACGGCATGCTCGACATCCTGCTCAAAATGAAGGCCCGAGCGCCAGTAGATTTTGAGCTGGTGGCGGTCAATCTGGACCAAAAACAACCCGGGTTTCCTGAACACATCCTGCCCGCCTACCTCAAAGAGTTGGGTGTGGCGTTTCACATCGAGACTCAAGACACTTATTCGATCGTGAAAGACAAAATTCCCGAGGGCAAAACCATGTGCAGCCTGTGCAGCCGACTGCGCCGGGGCATTTTGTACCGCGTGGCGCGAGAGCTGAAATGCAACAAGCTGGCCCTGGGGCATCACCGTGACGACATGCTCCAGACCTTCTTTTTGAACATGTTCTTTGGTGGCAAGCTCAAAGGCATGCCCCCCAAACTGGTCAGCGACAACGGCGAGTTCATGGTCATCCGCCCCTTGGCCTACGTGGCCGAAACCGACCTCATCCGTTGGGCAGAGCACCGTCAATTTCCCATCATTCCCTGCACACTGTGTGGCAGTCAAGAGAACTTGCAGCGCTTACAGGTCGGCAACATGTTGCGTGAATGGCAGAAAAAGCACCCTGGGCGAATCGAGAACATGTTTGCAGCTTTGCAAAACGTGGTGCCCTCGCATTTGATGGATGCCAAACTGCATGGTTTTAAAGATCTGAAAATTACCGGCATCGAGTCGGATGAGGGCGACAAGGCTTTTGACGAAGAGAGTTTCTCTGAACCCGGTTTGCCCGGGATACAAGTGATCAAGATGTAATCCCCCTTGGGAGGTATCACATGGACAAGGCCATTTTTCGTTTTTGGGGGTGCTTGAGTGTTCTGGCGCTGAGCCTCTTGACCGGCTGTGCTTCTGTGCGCCTGATTGACAGCAATGTTGTGTCCGTGGCTGCATTTCCCCCTGGCGTCAGCTTGCAAGACGCCAAGTACCGCTTTGAGCGACTGCCCTCTCAGGCCAACAACCCCAATGCGGGGCTTGCAGAAGTGCAAGCCCAAACGGCCATGACGGCGGTGGGCCTGGTGCGGGACGATGCCGGTGCACAGTACAGTGTTTTGGTGGGGTTTTCGGGCACCCAGTACTGGGTTGACCGCTGGGGCCGGCCCATGCTTCCTGGCGGGTCACCTTACGGCAGTGTGTTCATCGGTAACCATTTTGGCCCGAATGTCGGCTTCGGAATGGGTATGCGCTTTCCACCCTCGACGCACTACCAACGCGAAGTCAGCCTGATCATGCGCGACCTGAAGACAGGTCAGGTGGTATATGAAACGCGGGCTTCACACGACGGCCCTTGGCATGACCACAACACACTCTATGCCACCTTGTTTCAAGCAGCACTGGCCAATTTCCCGAATCCACCCGCTGGCTTGCGCAGAGTCAACATAGAAATTCCTCGCTGAAGCCCCACCGCATGAGCATGAACACCACTCGAATTTTGGCCATTCGCCACGGAGAAACCGCTTGGAATGTGGACACCCGCATTCAGGGGCATTTGGACATTCCGCTCAATACGCAGGGACTGCGTCAGGCCGCTCACCTGGCACAAGCACTGGCTGAGGGCGATGCGGTAGATGCGGTGTATGCCAGCGATTTGTCAAGGGCACACGCCACGGCCAGCGCCATTGCGCAAGCCTTGCAACAGAGCGTGACGGCACACCCGGGCCTGCGGGAACGGCATTTCGGTGAATTTCAGGGTCGTACTTTTGCCGAAATCGAAGTTGAATTGCCCGAACACGCTTGGCATTGGCGCAAACGCACCCCCGACTGGGTACCTCCCGGGGGCGGCGAATCTCTGGAGATGTTGCGTGAGCGCATCCTGAAGACCGTGGATGAACTGGCCGCACGCCACACAGGCCAACAAATCGTGCTGGTGGCCCATGGCGGCGTGCTGGATATTTTGTACCGCGCCGCTACCCGCCTAGAACTGCAAGCTCCCCGCACCTGGCAACTGACCAACACCGCGGTCAACCGCTTGCTGTGGTCGCCACAAGGGCTGTCGATGGTGGGCTGGGGAGACACTTCCCATCTGGATTTGCTGGGCAAGGACGAGACCACGGCCTGAAGGGTCCATGCCGCTCAAGAAAGTTGGGCCTCAAAGCCTGTCGCCAAAGGACTTGGGCGGCGTCACGCCCAAATGCCTGAATGCGGCCAAAGTGGCCATGCGGCCTCTCGGGGTACGCTGCAAATAGCCTTGCTGAATCAGATAAGGCTCGATCACATCCTCTATGGTGTCGCGCTCTTCGCCGATGCTGGCCGCGATGTTGTCCAGTCCCACCGGACCGCCGTCAAAACGGTGAATCACGGCTTCCAACAATTTGCGGTCCATCAGGTCAAAGCCTTCAGGGTCCACGTCCAGCATGACCAGCGCCGATTCAGCCAGAGCTTTGTGGATGGTGCCGTCGCCCTTCACGTCGGCATAGTCCCGCACGCGGCGCAGCAATCGGTTGGCAATGCGCGGTGTGCCGCGAGAACGGCGAGCAATTTCGAATGAACCCTCGGCGTCAATCGGGGCCTTGAGCAACCCGGCACTGCGGGTCACGATGCGGGTCAGTTCTTCGGGCGTATAAAACTCCAAACGGGACACAATGCCAAAGCGGTCACGCAGCGGGTTGGTCAGCATGCCCGCACGGGTGGTGGCGCCCACCAAGGTAAAAGGTTGCAAATCGAGTTTGATGCTGCGCGCTGCCGGGCCCTCACCAATCATGATGTCGATTTGATAATCCTCCAGTGCGGGGTACAAAATCTCTTCGACCACAGGGGACAGGCGGTGGATTTCGTCAATAAAGAGCACATCGTTGCGCTCCAGATTGGTCAAGAGCGCCGCCAGGTCTTTGGGTTTTTCGAGCACCGGGCCGCTGGTTTGGCGCAGATTCACACCCAACTCGGCGGCAATGATGTGGCTCAGCGTGGTTTTACCCAAGCCCGGCGGGCCAAACAAAAGCACATGGTCCAGCGGTTCTTGGCGCATTTTGGCGGCGCTGATAAAAATCTCCAGCTGCTCGCGCACCTTGACCTGGCCCACATATTCATCCAGCAGCTTGGGCCGCAAGGCCCGCTCGATCGCTTCCTCTTGGTGGGAAACGGGTGCAGCAGAAATGACCCGGGGTTCGGGTTGTGGGGAAAAATCGTCGGTGCGGATGCTCATGGTTCAGTACATCTTCATTTATTGAGCGCCTTCAGCGCCAGCTTGATGCCCTCGCTCACCCCCACCTCGGCGGGCAGGCTCTTGAGGGCGGCGGCAGCTTCTTTGTCGCTGTAACCCAGCGCCAGCAGCGCTTGCTGAATGTCATTTTGGGCATCGCTGGTGTTCGTGGCAAACAAGCCGCCCAGATCGCCACCCAATTTGCCCTTGAGCTCCAGCAATAAACGCTCGGCAGTTTTCTTGCCAATGCCGGGCACCTTGACCAAGCGACCCACTTCTTGGGTCGTGATGGCCTGGGCCAGGTCAGTGACACTCATGCCGGACAAGACACTCAAAGCCGTGCGGGGGCCAACACCAGAAATCTTGATCAGTTGACGAAAAGCTTCTCGCTCGGACAAGGTGGCAAAGCCATAAAGAATCTGAGCGTCCTCACGGACCACAAAGTGGGTGACCAGACTGACTTTTTCACCCGTGGCGGGCAAGTTGTAAAAAGTGCTCATGGGCACGTTGACTTCGTAGCCCACGCCATGGCAGTCCACCACCACTTCGGGTGGATTTTTATCGCTCAGGATGCCGGTGAGTTTGCCAATCATGAGATCCCTTCGGTTTGCATTGATATGGAGGAGAATCGGGGCTCCTCGGCCAGCAAATAACCCAGCGAAACCACCACGGACAGGATTATCCACTTGATCGTCAGACACACCTTTACGCCGCACAACAATACCCGCTTGTCCCACCTGTGCGGCCCCATGGATGCGCATTTGCGCACCATAGAAGCAGGGCTGCAAGTCAGCATCGCACACCGCCACGAGCAGTTCAAGGTCGATGGCCCCAAAGCGGTGGCCGTGCGCGCCATGGAAATTTTGCAAGCCATTTACGAGCGGGCCGATCGCCCCATTGCCCCCGATATGGTGCAACTGATGCTGGCCGGTGACGCCGCTGGCGAAGAAGGCTTAACTGCTTCCCTGCTGCAAACCCGACGCACCGACCTGAAGGCCCGCACCCCCGTGCAAGCGGCCTATCTGGAAAATATTGCCACCCACGACATCACTTTTGGAATTGGGCCAGCAGGCACGGGTAAGACCTATTTGGCCGTGGCTTGCGCGGTAGACGCCCTAGAACGCAGCAGTGTCCAGCGCATCGTGCTGACCCGCCCGGCGGTTGAAGCGGGCGAGCGGCTGGGCTTTTTGCCCGGCGACTTGTCGCAAAAAGTCGACCCCTATCTGCGCCCCTTGTACGACGCGCTTTACGATTTGATGGGTTATGACAAAGTGCAAAAGGCATTTGAACGCAACGCCATCGAGATCGCACCGCTGGCCTTCATGCGCGGCCGTACCCTGAACAACGCCTTTGTCATCTTGGACGAAGCACAAAACACGTCCACCGAACAGATGAAGATGTTTTTGACCCGCATCGGCTTTGGGGCCAAGGCCGTGGTCACAGGCGACGTGAGCCAGATCGATCTGCCCAAAGGCCAAATGAGCGGTCTGATTGACGCCGAGCGGGTGCTGAAGCGCGTCAAAGGCATCGCTTTTTCGCGTTTTTCAAGTGCCGACGTGGTGCGCCATCCCTTGGTGGCACGCATTGTCGATGCCTATGACGCACAGGGCAGCGCGGTTTTAAGGGCGGGCATATCGACCCGCCGAAAGCCCTTGCCCACTGAC
>CAMDXR010000021.1 GCA_945877725.1 Limnohabitans sp. Rim8 | reverse complement strand
ACGTTGACAGCAGGGTGTGCGGCAGGGTGGGCCGGAGAGTTTGCGATAATCCACGGTTTGGTGTTCGCACGCTGTGCAACCCATTTGCAGCGCTTAAGCCTCTTTTTTACAAGCAAAGAAGGGCTGCGCTGCCCCAAGGAATTTGACCGATGCCAGTTTACAGTATGACCGGGTATGCCAGCGTGCAACACAGCCCGCTGCCCAACGATCCCGAGGCCCCTGCCAGTTCAGGCCCAACGGCTCGGTTGGGACTTGAAATCCGTTCGGTTAACAGTCGGTTTTTGGACCTTTCGTTCCGCTTGCCCGAAGAGTTGCGCCAACTGGAACCCGCCCTGCGCGAGTTAATTACCCGACAGATCAAGCGCGGCAAAGTCGAGGTTCGGGCCAACCAAGATGCAGGTGACAATGCCGGACTTCAAGCGCCCAATCACCAAGCTTTGCAAAAAATATCGGCACTGCAAGACAAAATCCAAGATTGGCTTCCCGGTGCCCGCGCCTTGAGTGTGGCCGATGTCCTGCGCATGACCGCTGGCAGTTCGGGCCAGTCCGCCCCAGATGAAGCGGCTTGGATGCAACTGGCCGCCCAAGTGGTCGAAGCGCTGCGAGAGGCCCGTGCCCGTGAAGGCGCCCGGCTAACAGAGATGCTCCAAAGCCACATCGTTCAGCTGCGTGGCCTGGCCGAATTGGCCGTGCCTCTGGTGCCGCAACTGGTTGAGCAACAACGCGTACGTTTTCTGGAACGCTGGAAAGAGGCCATGGCCTTGGCCGATGGCAGCCACCTCCCCGAGGCGGCTCAAGACCGCGCCTTGACCGAAGCCACCTCTTTTGCCATTCGGATTGACGTGGCAGAAGAGCTGACCCGCTTACGCTCACATTTGGACGAAATCTCCAGATTGCTCGACAAGGGCGGCGATATTGGCAAGCGCTTAGACTTTTTGATCCAGGAGCTGCACCGCGAAGCCAACACATTGGGTTCCAAATCGGCGGTACTCGAAATGACCCGTATTTCGGTGGACATGAAAGTGTTGATCGAGCAAATGCGCGAACAGGTACAAAACATCGAATAAAGACACCCCCATGGATTACCCCGGAAACCTCTTTGTCGTGGCCGCCCCCAGCGGGGCAGGCAAATCCAGTCTGGTCAAGGCTCTGATGGAGTTGGACTCGCGAGTTCAACCCACCGTGTCGCACACCACCCGCCAGCCCCGAGGGCAAGAAAAGCACGGGCGGGAGTACTTTTTTGCGTCAGCCCAGGAATTTGATGCCATGGTGTTGGGCAATGCCTTTGTTGAATGGGCGCACGTCCATGGCCAGCGCTATGGCACCTCTAAAAAGATGATTGAAGACCGTATGGCCCAAGGTGCCGACGTGATTCTGGAGATTGATTACCAAGGTGCCCTGCAAATCAAAAAAATGTATGCCAACGCAGTCCTCATCTTTATCTTGCCCCCTAGCTGGGAAGAGCTTCGTTCCCGCCTGGAGCGCCGGGGCGAAGACACCCCCGAAATTATTGAATTACGGCTACAAAACGCTGCTGTAGAGATGGCGCAGGCCAAAGAATTCGACTTCGTTATAATCAACGAAGTTTTTGACCGTGCCCTGTTTGACCTCAAAGCGGTTGTTCACGCCCAGCGGCTCAAGTACCACGTCCAGCGCCGAGCACGGCCTGACACCTTCCAAGCGCTCAAAATTGCTTGAATCACGCTCAGAATTTCTCAAGGAAAACCATCATGGCCCGCATTACTGTTGAAGATTGCCTGGAACAAATCCCTAACCGCTTTCAGCTGGTTTTGGCCGCAACCTACCGTGCCCGCATGCTCAGCCAAGGCCATACGCCCCGCATCGAAAGCAAAAACAAGCCAGGCGTGACCGCCCTGCGTGAAATTGCAGCAGGCAAAGTGGGCATCGAAATGCTCAAACGCGTGACCTGAAATCCTTACCGGCATTTGCCGATGCAAAAAAGCTCCATTCGTGGGGCTTTTTTTTCGCCTGTTCAAAAAGCCCGTAACCCTTGCGGTACATTGATCACATGCGTTCCGTTAATACTCCATCTTTGAAAGTTGCAAAGGGTCCAACAAAGACCGTGACACCTGCTGTGGCCAATGCGGCTGCGGCCAGCTTTGCCCTGCTGGAGGCCCAGCTGGGCTATTTGAGCGAAGCCGAAACGGACATGGTGCGCCGGGCGTACAAATTTTCTGACGAAGCCCATTTGGGCCAAATGCGCAAAAGTGGCGAGCCTTACATCACCCATCCCATTGCCGTTGCTGTTTTGTGTACCGAGTGGAAACTGGACGCACAAGCCTTGGCTGCTGCCTTATTGCACGACGCGATGGAAGATTGTGGTGTCACCAAAATCGAGTTGATCGAGCGTTTTGGCTCTCCGGTGGCCGAATTGGTGGACGGCCTCACCAAGTTGGACAAATTGGAGTTCAATACCCGCGAGGAAAACCAAGCTGAATCATTTCGCAAGATGCTTCTGGCCATGGCCCGTGATGTTCGGGTCATCCTGATCAAGCTGGCGGACCGCAGTCATAACATGCGCACCATGTCGGACATGCCCCGCAGCAAATGGGCCCGCATCGCCTCTGAAACGCTAGAAATTTATGCCCCGATAGCACACCGATTGGGCCTGAACCAGATTTACCGGGAGCTGCAAGACCTGTCTTTCAAACACCTCTTGCCTTGGCGCTATGCGGTGTTGACCAAAGCCGTTTCCCGGGCGCGCAACCGCAGGCGCGATTTGATTCAAAAGGTGCGCGCTGACGTAGAAACCGTTTTTGCTCAAGCCAAAATGGACGTTCGCATCAGCGGTCGAGAGAAAACCCTTTACTCCATCTACAAAAAGATGGATGAAAAACACCTGAGCTTTGCCCAAGTCACCGATATTTATGGATTCAGGGTCATCGTCCCTTCAGTGATTGATTGCTACACCGCGCTGGGTTGGTTGCACCAGATCTACAAACCTGTTCCAGGCAAATTCAAAGACCACATAGCCATTGCCAAGGTCAACGGCTACCAGTCGCTACACACCACCTTGGTGGGGCCATCGGGTGTGAACGTGGAATTTCAAATGCGCACCGAAGCCATGCACTTGGTGGCTGAATCGGGTGTCGCAGCCCATTGGCTCTACAAAGAACACGAGTCTGCCAGCGCCCAATCAGAGCGTTTGGGCACGCAATGGCTGCAGTCTCTGCTGGACATTCAGACCGAAACCCGTGATGCGGCCGAGTTTTGGGACCATGTCAAAGTCGATTTATTCCCGGATGCGGTGTATGTTTTTACCCCAAAGAGCCAGATCATGGCCCTTCCACGGGGTGCCACAGTGGTGGACTTTGCTTACGCCATTCACAGCAGCGTCGGTGATCACGCCATGGCTGCGCGCATCAACGGCGATCAAGTCCCTTTGCGCACCGAACTCAAAAATGGTGATGTGATCGAAGTGATCACCGCCCCCGTTTCAGCACCCAACCCGGCATGGCTTGGGTTTGTGCGCACAGGACGCGCCCGCTCGAAAATTCGCCACCATCTCAAAACCATGGCCCAGACAGAGTCTGTTGAGCTGGGTGAAAAGCTGTTGACCCAATCGCTTCGGGCAGAAGGCATCGACAAATTGCCTGTCAATGACGAACGCAATCAAGGTTTGTGGGAAAAATTGTTGCGCTTCACGGGCAACCGCAGCCAACAAGATCTGCTGATGGACATTGGCTTGGGCAAGCGCATTGCCACCATTGTGGCCAAACGCTTGGTGGCCTTGCTCTCAGAAAGGGGTCAAAAACCCGATGCTTTGTTGCTGACCCGTGAGCGTTTTACGGCGCATGAGTCGATCTCGCAAGGGGCCATCACTTTAGATGGGAGTGAAAACGCCTCGGTGGTCTACTCACGCTGCTGCCGCCCCTTGCCAGGCGACGAAATTGTGGGTTATCTGGGCCGTGGCGAAGGCTTGGCAGTGCATACCCGTGACTGTGCCTCCGCAAAAAAGCTCGAATACAAAGACAAAGAGCGCTTCATTGGGGTGGAGTGGTCCGATGAACTGGTGCGCAGTTTTGAAACCCATGTGAACGTCACCGTGGTCAATGGCAAAGGCGTGTTGGCGAGAGTCGCCGGGGCTTTGGCCATTGCCGAAACCGACATCGTGCATGTCGACATGGGTCAAGAAACCCCACTTGACACCGTTGAACTGAAGTTTGTCATCGCCGTTCGGGACACATCTCACTTGGAGCAAGTGCTCCGGCACCTTAAACGCACACCCTCTGTGATCCAAGCCGAGCGCCAAAGCAATAAGGGCAACTCTGCGGGTTGACTCACACGAGGATAAGAAAATATCTGACTCAAGTAGGCGCGGGATACTTGACCGTCAAGACCTCAATGTCGACCACGCCCGCAGGCGTGACCAATCGAAGTTCATCACCCTCACGCGCTTTGAGCAATGTGCGCGCTATCGGAGAGACCCAACTGACCTGCCCTTGCAGGCTATCCGCCTCGTCTATTCCCAAAATTGTGACCGTGCGCTTTGTGCCTGAGGCTTCTGCATAAGTGACCGTTGCCCCAAAAAAAACCAAATCACTGCCATGGTGAACGGCGGGGTCTACCACTTCGGCGACCTCAAGACGCTTGGTCAGAAAGCGTATGCGTCGGTCAATTTCGCGCAAGCGCTTTTTGCCGTAGATGTAATCGCCATTTTCAGATCGGTCGCCGTTGCTGGCCGCCCAATGGACAATTTCGACCACTTTGGGGCGTTCATCATCGATCAATCCGAACAATTCGGCCCTTAAACGCGCGTAACCCGCAGGCGTCATGTAATTGCGCGCACCTGTGGGTAACGTCGGCAGACCCAGGTCTTCGTCGTCATCGCCATCTGATTCTTTGGTGAAGGCTTTGCTCATATCAGAAGGTTCAAAAGCACCGTCGGAGGCCCATGTTGGGCAACTTGAAATAGAAAAAGCCCACAACTTTCGTTGTGGGCTTTCTAATTTTTGGTGCGGCTGGCAGGAATCGAACCCACGACCCCTTGGTTCGTAGCCAAGTACTCTATCCAGCTGAGCTACAGCCGCATCACGAGTTAAATTATAGCAAGCTTTTCTGGCCGGTTTGGGCAGGTCCTCAATTTATTGCCAGGAAACTGCCGACATGTCGTTTGCAAAAATAGGCGAACTTGACCACAGTCCTTTGAGCCCTTTGCGGTAGACCGCTGTGTTGGACGCATTGAACAAAAAGACGTTGACCGCATCTTTGGCAATCATGCGCTGCATGTCACCAAACAACTGTGTGCGCTCTTTCGCTGCCGTAGTGGATGAGTGCTTGGCGGCCAAATCTCGGAACGCCTTGCTGTCGTAACCCCAGTAATACTGCGGGTTGGCATAGGCCATGTAATCGAGCGGCTCGACGTGGTTGATGACCGTGAGGTCAAAGTTGCCCTTGAAGGTACCGCCCAGCCATTGGGCCCACTCGACGTTTTCAATTTTGGCCACTATGCCAACCTTGGCCAATTGCGCCGCCAAAATTTCTCCACCCTTTCGGGCATAGGGTGGTGGAGGCAAAGTCAAGGTCACATTCAAAGGTGTCTGCACCCCGGCTTCTTTGAGCAAGGCTTTGGCTTTTTCGGGGTCATAGGCATACAAGCCACTCAACTCCACATAACCTGCATCAGTGGGCGCCATGTGGCTGCCAATGGGTTTGGCCAAGCCTTCAAACACACCGTCAATGAACGCTTTTTTGTCGATAGCATGCGACAGGGCTCGGCGCACACGCACATCGTCAAAAGGTTTTTTGCGGTTGTTGATGGTCATGATGCCCTTGCCCGCCGTGCTGCCCAGTTCAACCATGAACCTTTTGTCGGCCTGAAACTGCTTCAGGCTTTGCGGCGACTGGAAGCGGGGCATGCCGTCAATGTCTCCGGCCAGCAAAGCCGCCACTTGCGCAGCGGAATCGTTGATGAAACGGAAAGTGACTTTCTTGACCTTGATGGCTTTGGTGTCACGAAAACCATTCCATTGGGTCAAAGTTACAGCTGTGCCCTTGGCCCAGCTGTCCAATTTGTAGGGCCCGGTTCCTATGGGTTTGGTCGCTGCGTTGGCCGCACTGTCGGGGTGCAAGATGACCGCTGTGTTCTCGCCCATGCGGAACAAGAAATTGCCATCCGGGTTGTTCAACACAATAACCACCGTGTGCGCATCGGGTGTGGCAATGTGGCTGATGTTATTGAACACAGCGCCTTTGGCCTTGTTGGTGCTTTTAGGGTCTTTTGCCCGATCAAAACTGAACTTGACCGCAGCAGAATCGAAGCTGGCACCGTCCTGAAACTTCACGCCCTTGCGCAGCTTGAATGTGTAGGCTTTGCCGTCCGCGTCCATGTTCCAGCTCTCGGCCAGTAAGGGGCTAATCGAGCCATCTGGTTTGATCTTGGTCAAGCCCTCCAGAATGTTGTAGTGCACCACTTCGCCAATGGCCGCAGCAGGGGCCATGGTCGGGTCCAGACTGGTGGGCTCCAAAATCATGCCCAGCACCACGGTGTTTTTGCGCGATTGGGCCTGTGCTTGCAAGGGCAAGCACACCATGCTGGCCGAAAGCAATGCAACTGTGCACCAGCCTAGGGTGCGACGAGTCATTGGAAATTGGGTTTTCATATTTTCTCCTGCTCAAAAAAAAGGTCCCGACCACCGGGAACGGCTGAAATCAGCATGCGGGTATAGGGGTCTGCCGCCTGCTCAAAAATTTGCTCACAAGGGCCCTGCTCCAACACACGCCCCGATTGCAAAACAACGATATCGTCGCACATCAGGTTGACCACGGCCAGGTCATGACTGACCAGTAAATAGCTTAAACCGTATCGGTCTTGTAAGTCCATCATCAAGTTCAATACTTGGGCCTGCACGGAAACATCGAGGGCGCTGACCGGTTCATCGGCCACGATCAACGCGGGTCGGGTGATCAAAGCCCTGGCAATGGCAATGCGCTGGCGTTGCCCTCCGGAAAATTCATGCGGGTATTTGTCCAGATCAGCCGTCCTGAGACCTACCTCACTCAAGGCATGCTCGGCACGTTCTTTCAACTCAGTCCTGCTGCCTGCTGGCAAAGTCATCGTTTGAATGGGCTCGGTGATGATATTGAATACTTTTTGGCGTGGATTCAATGATCCATAGGGGTCTTGAAAAACCATCTGGAACCCGCTGCGCAAATGCCGCAACTTGTCGGCATTGGTTTGGTGAACATTCACCCCCTGGAAAAAGACTTCCCCCTCGGTGGGTCGATCCAAGGCCATGACCAGGCGGGCCAGGGTAGATTTACCTGAACCCGACTCGCCCACAATGCCCAGACTTTTGCCGGCCTGAAGGGTGAAGCTGACGTCGGACAAAGCTTGTAAAGTGTTTTCAGGTCCCCAATAACTGGTTTTAGGGAGGTCAAAACGACGTCCCAATTGCGTGACCCGCAACAAGGGAGCGTCAGCCTGAGTTTCAGTTTCACTCATCAAATCAAGCTCCAGCGAGGGCAACTGACCCGATGGGGTTCGGCCGGTACGTTTTGCAATGGGCTTTGCAAAGGAATATTTTCTGCCTGCGGCGGGATCTTCAAGCAGTCTTCCACGGCCAAAGTACAACGGTCTGAAAAGGCGCAACCCGCCGGTAAATCCATCAACTCGGGCACGCTGCCGGGGATGGTCGTCAAGCGTGTGCCACGGGCCAACCCCAAGCGGGGCCGCGCCGCAAACAAGCCACGCGTATAAGGGTGCGCGCGGTGTGCGAACAGTTCTGGCGTGGTGGCGCTTTCCACCACCCCACCACCGTACATCACCATGACGCGGTCCACATGGTCTTGCATCAGCCCCAGGTCGTGACTGATCAGCAGCAAACCAACGCCCTCTTCGCGAACGAGTTGCTTGATCAGCGCCAGCACTTCTTTTTGCACGGAGACATCCAGCGCCGTCGTGGGTTCATCGGCAATCAACAAGTCCGGGCGGCAGGCCAAGGCGATGGAGATCATGACGCGCTGACGCTGCCCCCCAGATAACTGGTGCGGGTAAGCCTCTAGCCGCTCACGAGCACGGGGCAGCTGCACCCGTTCCAACAACTCAAGAGCGCGGGCTTTGGACTCGGACGCGCCCATGTTTTGGTGCAAACGCAGAGGCTCGGCAATTTGCTTCCAGATGGGATGCAAGGGGTTAAGCGCCGTCATGGGTTCTTGAAAAATCATGCCCATCTTGGCCCCACGCAATCGGCACAGCTGAGGCTCGGACATGCCTACCAACTCTTGCCCTTGCAACAAAATCGATCCACTGACCCGGGCGCGCTCCGGAAGCAAACCCATCAGGGCCAGTGCAGTGAGAGATTTGCCACAGCCGCTTTCACCAATCAGCCCAACGGTTTGGCCCCGCTCCATTTGCAAGCTAACGCCCCTCAGGGCCTCGGCCCAGCCTCGGGCCGTGGGCAAACTGACCCGCAAATTAGACACTTGCAACAGCGTGTGGGGTGGGTTTTCAGCCATGCTCATTCACCTTTGCCTGGCCATACGGGGGTCGAGCACGTCGCGCAAGCCATCGCCCAACAAGTTCAAGCCCAACACGGCCATCGCGATGGCTACCCCCGGGTAAACCGCCAACATGGGCGCTTGAAACATTTGCGACTGTGCTTCGTTCAGCATGCGCCCCCAACTGGGCTGGGGTGGTTGCGTGCCCAAACCCAAATAAGACAAAGCCGCTTCAGCCAATATGGCAATCGCAAACTGGGTGGTGGCCTGAACAATCAAGACGCTGGCGATATTGGGCAAAACATGCGCCATCGTAATGGCCAGCGGCCCCTTACCCGCCGCTTTTGCAGCAGCCGTGAAGTCTCGCGACCAGACCGAATTGGCCGCCCCCCGCGAAATGCGCGCAAACACCGGGATGTTGAAAATGCCTATGGCCACGATGCTGACCACCAAGCCAGGCCCGTAGATAGCGGTCAGCATGATGGCGGACAAAAGGGCAGGAAAAGCGAACGTAAAGTCTGCGGCCCGCATGATCACTTCCTCAACCCAGCCACGCCGAGCCGACGCCAGCAAGCCCAATGGCACACCAACGCCCAAACCAATGCCCACCGCAATAAAGCCGACCAACAAGGAATTTTGACTGCCCACCCACAACAAAGAACCGATGTCTCGCCCCAAACTGTCGGTCCCTAGCCAATGCGCCGCACTGGGGGATGCCAATTTATTGGGTATATCGATGTCACCCACAGGGTAAGGTGACCAGAACAAAGACAGCATGGCGCATAACACCATGAGCAAGACCATAGCCCCGCCAGCCACAAAGCTAGGGTGACGCAATGCCCGCCGCCAAACGCTGTTTTTAACCTGCATGGCCGACCTTCAATCGCGGGTCTATCCAGGCATAGAGCACATCAATGCAAAAATTGATGAGAATCACCATGGCGGACAGCAGCATGACCACATCGCGCACCACCACCAGATCGCGGTTGGCGATGGCCTGGAAAATCAAACGCCCGATACCGGGTAAAACGAACACGTTTTCAATCACGATGGCACTGGTGATCAAGTTGCCAAACTGCAAACCCATGACCGTCAGCACCGGAATCATGGCGTTGCGCAGTACATGCCCCCACAGCACTTGGCGGCGCGACAAACCTTTGGCTCGGGCGGTGCGCACAAAATCCTCGCGCAACGTATCCAACACGGCCGAACGTGTGACCCGCGTCAAAATGGCTGTTTGCACTGCGGCCAAGGCGATGGCGGGCAACAACAAAGCAGCAATGGAAGCCCAAACTCCGCCGCCATCTTCAGCAGACCAACCCGGAAAGCCGCCAGCGCTGACCCACTCTAAATGCACCGCAAAAAGCAAAATCAGCAAAATCGCCAACCAAAAATTCGGCAAGGCCAAGCCCAATTGACTCAGTGTCATAACGCCCACATCACCCACTTTGTTTTGCTGCGAAGCGGCGTAAATGCCCAGCGCCAAAGCCAGCCCGACCGTCAGGACCATCGCCATCACGGCCAAGGGCAAAGTCACCTGCATGCGTTCTGCCATCAATTGGCCTGTGGGTGTGTCATAAGAAATGCTCAATCCGGTCTGGCCCTGCAGCATTCCGCCCATCCAATTCAGGTAACGGGTGGTGGGGGCGAGGTTCAAGCCCAACTTGTCTTCCATCGCGGCGATGGACTCAGGGGTGGCCGTTTCCCCCAAAATAACCTGCGCGGCGTTGCCGGGCAGCAACTCAAGCACGGCAAACACCACGACCGATGTGGCCAAAAGTGTTAGCACAAAGCTCAGCAACCTTCTGAAAATGAACAAAGGCACGCGCTATCCTTGGGTCAATGAGCAACGAGAAAGAGGTTTCGAATATGACATCCGAAATGATTGTAAACAGCGGCTCGGACCCGCATAGCGGAAGCATCGTAGATGTCCCGGGCTTGCAAGTGGGCCACTGGACGCTGGACGAACGGCTGACCGGGTGCTCGGTGGTGCTTGCCCCTGCGGGTGCCGTGGGCGCGGTGGATGTGCGGGGAGCCGCGCCCGGAACCCGCGAAACCGATTTATTGGACCCTGCCAATCTGGTGGAAAAAGTACACGCCGTGCTGCTCAGCGGCGGCAGTGCCTTTGGCCTGAACGCAGCCACGGGGGTCATGCGATGGCTTGAAGAGCAAGACATCGGCTTCGAAACGGGCTATGGACGGGTGCCCATCGTGCCCGCAGCCGTTCTGTTCGATTTACCCGTGGTCCGGCCCGGCGAAGACCCCAAGGCCCGTCCGGGAGATGCAGCGGGATATGCCGCATGCCAAATGGCCTCTAACCAAAAGCCCGCAGCAGGCAATGTGGGCGCAGGCGCAGGGGCCTGCGTGGGTAAATTATTCGGTTTGGACCGTTGCATGAAAGGCGGCATTGGCAATGCCAGTGTTCAAGTCGGCCCCTGGATTGTTGGCGCGTTGGTCGCCTGCAATGCTGTGGGCGATGTGATTGACCCCCAAACCGGGCAAGTCATTGCCGGGGCCCGCACTGCCGATGGCAAAAATCTGCTGAACACCCAACAAGCACTGTTAAACGGCGAACGTGGTTCACGCCCACTGCCCGGAACCAACACCACCATCGGCGTGGTGGCCACCAATGCCACGCTGACCAAAGCCCAAGCCAAGCGTTTGGCCATGAGTGCCCACGATGGCCTAGCCCGCAGCATCCGCCCCGCGCACACACCCTTAGACGGCGACACCCTTTTTGCCTTGGCCACGGGCACCGAAGACAGCCCCGCAGACCTGATGCTGCTGGCCGTCATGGCCGCCGAAGCCACCGTACTGGCCACGGTCGACGCCATCCGTCAAGCACACGGCATTAGCACCCATTGGGGGGAGGTGACTGCCGCGCGCGATTTGTGGAAAGTTTGAGATAAAACGATAACTAAAACATTGTGGCCGCCATCATCGGGCGGCTAAAGCAATGCGCCAAAAAATAATTAACCCAAATTTATTTAGCCAAAACAGCTCGACTCATCAGATTTGAGGGCGCGATAAGTAGTAAACCCAATGCCATACCCAGATGCAACCAGTCACCAGGTAAAAACCAGGGGGGAATACCCACCTTCAAGACAAACAAAACTGACCCCACAAGCATCAAACCAGCACCCATCGCACGCTTTGATTCTCCATTCTTCACGAGTACAAGCAACATCACCAGCATGCTCATCAGTGCCAGTGCTTGGTCATAAATTCGCAACTTACCCAAACCTGAAATCATTAACCCCAGCAACATAGCAATACCAAGGAAAATGATCGCAAATTGCTTTCGACGAGCCACCAATGATTCGGGTTTTAAAACACTTATTGCAAGCAAGGGCAAGGCTGCACACGCACTGAAAATTGTAAATAAGGGGTGCCAAGTTTCAAGCGGGTAGATGCCTGAAAACTTTAAGAAACCAAGCAATGCGGGAATAGCCAAAAAGGTAAAGGCCATCCGATATCCCACGCTGAAACTGCTTCTGGCGGCCAAGCCCGAAGCGACCACGCAGAGCAGTGCATCGGTTAATGCCAGGCTACTCAGCATGACCATAACTTTGTGCGACTGGTTTAAGTGATTGCCGAGCTTGCATCATGCGCCATCCGATCCCGGCGATGAACAAGACCATGACAACACAATAAGCGATTCGAATTGGCTGAGGCAGCCGGGACTGAAGGTAAAAATAGCCCATCAGTAACAAGGAACCCAACATAGTTCCCACGAAGGCAATCACCATCAATCCTGAAGTGGCAGGGGTATCAAACCGCCTAAAGCGATTTGCCTCAAAAACCTCGTTTGCATCTTCCTTTTCTGGCGTCCATGAAGGTTTTGAAAAAATGTACATCAATCGATGTCGCCAATTTTTGGTTGATTTAACTTGATGCCAAATTTGCACAAAATGATGCAAATTAGCCCACAGTGGATTCCAACTCTGCAAAGGTTTACGAATGCCGTAAACCGGTTTTTCATCTTCTCGCTCGTCTGCATAGGTGCCAAACATTCGATCCCAAATGGAAAATATGCCACCGTAATTTTTATCTATACAGTAACTGTTCTGTCCATGATGCACACGATGGTTGGAAGGTGTTACCACCACGTATTCAAGCCAACCTAATTTCCCTATGAGCTGGGTGTGTACCCAATACTGATACAAAAAGTCAATCAATCCAACAACCACAAATACCTTGACGGGATAACCCAGTAAAGCTAATGGAATGTAGAAAATCCACCGAAACAGAAAACCCGTAGAGGACTGTCTCAGCGCTGTTGAAAGATTGAATTCTTCACTGCTGTGATGCACCACATGCGATGCCCAAAACAGGTTGATTTCATGCCCCGTGCGGTGTACCCAGTAATAACAAAAGTCATACAACAACAAGGCACTGATCCATGTCATGGGATGGCTGACATCCCAAACAAATGCGCCAAATCGATCACTAATCAGGGTGAACATCACCAAACTGATGACGCCACCTATTGCTTTTGAAAACTCACTCATGATGCCAACATTGATCGATGTCAGGCTGTCTTTCAATCTGTAAACAGTCAGACCACGACTGCGTGCAACCCACAGTTCTAACAAGATCAAGGTAAAGAACACAGGCACAGCGAATGCGATGGGGTTCATGAGTTGTCCATTTACAAAAAACGATCCAGTGAAGGCACTTCATTCAACTCGCAATAAAGTCACCTACAAAAAATAGGCAGGATTTAAGCCGACAGATCTTGCTCCGAATGGTCGGAGTGGTCAATGCGCAGTCCCGAGATGAGGCGTTTCTTTTATATAAATTATTCCAAGACTTGAATAAAAAAATTGTTTATTCAAAAGTTTTATATCCGAAAAAATAATTCATAATTTTTATTAAAATTCAGAAAAAACTTTATTGCAATCACCTCGCGATTGAGCGCGCCCCTGAATGCCTCGCTGGTGCATTGGCCGGATTCAACTGGTCGTCGCATCGTTCTAGGTCACGGCGTTGGGCAGATCATCGATGCGTGTTCTAGACATGGGCCCCTGAACCAATCCAGGAAGACAAAAGGCGTTAAGTCCAGTGTGAAAAATAGGTCAAGTTTGCAGTGAAGCCTCTGGCCACCAGCCCCTTCGGGGGCTTTTTTGTACCTGTTCAAACTCTTCGGGGCTGAGTTCGATCTCCATGCGCAACAGCGCTGCGCCCATGGCTTTGCCCAGGTTGTCCAAACGCAGATTGCGTGCGCCGCCGCCTTGCAAAGCGCCATGCAAAACAAACTTCAAGGCCAGCATGTTCGGCAAAGGCCAAGCGTCTACTTGCCCAGCAATCCAAGGTACGAAATGCGCCTGCACTTTGGTGGCCGTGACTTCGCGTTCAATGATCCGGTACCCCGCCTCGTTCCAGGCAAAAAGCCCGAAGTCCACCCAATCGGCCTTGTCACCACTGCGGGCGTGGGCCAACTGGGCCAGTGCAATCTTGACAAACGGTGTGTGGTTCATGCGCAGGGCTCCAAGATTTCCATTTGGGCTGACACCCGATGGCGTGGAATCAGGGTGGGCCAGATGCCCAACAATTCACTCGTGCTGTTCAGGCCCTGAAAACCGCATGTGTAGGCCGGACCACTCAAAGCCATCCAAGGGAACAGTCTGCCAAAGCCATCGGCAGCCGCTTTGCTGGGTGTGCGCAACACCATGCGCACCCAAATTTCGGCACGTTGATTCAATTCAGCCGCTGACGGCATCGGAGCCAAGGGGCCATGCGCCGAATTAAGGCCGGGGTATTCGACAAACAGCTCGTCAAAACGCATGTTGCGCTCTTTCAGTTGGCTGCGGATCATCGCCTCTGCGGCTTGCACCTTGTCCCAAGCGTCGGGCCAGGAAAAGCCCCAACTGACCTCGGCTTTGAAGCCATCGCGAAAGCCCGCCACCACCTTGAGCTGATCGGTTGGCGCGCGGCCCAGTGCGCCGGTCACACGCACCCGGTGTTCGCCCTCATCGCGCAACTCAATTTGGCCCATGTCGAGCACCACATCGGGCGAAAAATACGCATGCGGGTTATGCACCTCATACAGCAGTTGCTGGCGCACGGTGTCAAAGTTGATCAAACCTCCGGTGCCGGGCGCTTTGGTGATGAAGGCCGTGCCGTCTGCCAAGACCTCGGCGATCGGGTAACCAATGTGTGCTAAGTCAGGTATCTGTTGCCAATGGCCTTGGCTGCCAAAATTGCCGCCGCTGCCCTGGCCCGAGCATTCCAGCAAATGCCCTACTGTCAGGCCCTGAGCCAGGCGGTTGAAGTCATCCGGTGTGGCCGCATCGGCCAGCTTCCAGCCTAAGCCATGCACCAGTGGCCCTAAAAACAGCGCCGCGTCTGCCACCCGCCCGGTGATCACGATGTCGGCCCCTTGGCCGAGCGCGTCCACGATGGGCTGCGCGCCCAAATAGGCGTTGCCAAACACCAGCCGCTCGCGCACGCTCGTCACCTGCGCGCCGTTCATCAGGTGATCAAAGCGGCTGTCCGGTGTTTGCAGTGGCGTCAGCACATCGTCGCCACTGACCACTGCAATGCGCGGATGCCAGCCTTGGGTCGCGAGCGCCGATTGCACCGCCTGCGCTGCGCTCATGGGGTTGAGCCCGCCCGCATTGCAAACGAATCGGACCCCGCGCGGCTGCATCAGGGGCCACAGGCGCAGGAGCATGGGCACCACATCGCGGGTATAGCCTAGAGAAGGGTCGCGTTGTCGGTCTTTTTGCAAGATGGCCAGTGTGAGTTCGGCCAAGTGGTCGCTGGCGATGTATTGCACTTGACCGCGCTCAATGCTGGCCACCACGGGTTCCCAGTTGTCTCCGTAAAAACCCAGGCCCGAACCAATGCGAATGGATTGCGTCATAGGGCGATATTGAAGCCTTGCGCAGGGACCGTAATGGGGGACAACCCCTAGGAAAAGTCTCATTTAAGACAACCATAATCGCACGATCGTTCGCAAAAGTTGGAGCCGCCCACGGGTGGCGCAAAAATCCCCCTTTTGACGCGCGTTGCAAGACATTCAACCAAAGGAGACGGGCGTGCAATTGCTGCAACTGCTGATCAGCGGTGTGGCCCAGGGCTGTATTTACGGACTCATTGCCCTGGGTTTCGTGCTGATTTACAAAGCCACCGAAACGGTGAGCTTTGCCCAGGGCGACCTGATGATGGTGGGGGCCTTTTCGGGCCTGGCTGCCATGACGCTGCTGGGTTTTCCATTTTGGATTGCAGTGCCCTCGGCCATTGTGGCCATGGGTATTTTTGGGGTATTGCTCGAACGCTTGGTCATCCGTCCCATCTTGGGTCAGCCGGCTTTCTCCATCGTCATGCTGACCATCGGCGTGGGCTATGTGCTGCGCGGCCTGATCACCATGATCCCCGATGTGGGCACCGACACCCACACCATGCCTGTGCCCTATGCAGGAGAGGTCTTGCGCTTGGGCGGTTTGGTGATTGCGGCAGAGCAAATGGTGGTGATCGGCGCCACCGGCATTTTGTGCCTGGGTCTGTTTGCCATGTTCAAGTACAGCAAACTGGGCATCGCTATGCAGGCAGCCTCGCAAAACCAGCTGGCCGCCTACTACATGGGCATCCCGGTCAAGCAAATCAACGGCCTGGTTTGGGGCTTGGCAGCCGGTGTGGCGGCGGTGGCGGGCTTGCTTTTGGCCCCCATCACCTTTGTCCACGCCAATATGGGCTTCATCGGCCTGAAGGCTTTCCCTGCGGCGGTGGTGGGTGGTTTTGGCAGTTTGCCCGGTGCCATTGTGGGCGGTTTGGTGATCGGCATTGTCGAGTCGTTCTCAGGTTTTTATCTGCCAGAGGGCTTTAAGGACATCGCACCCTACATCGTGGTGTTGCTGATGCTGGTGCTCAAGCCCAATGGCTTGTTTGGCGAACAATTGCGCAAGAAAGTCTGAGGCCCCGGCATGCGTTTCATCTTCAAAACCGACTACAACCAGGATGTGAAGCTGGCCAAGCACGGCGGCCATGTGTTTTGGTACAGCTTGCTGGGCTTGTTTTTGGTGGCTGCGCCCTGGGTGGCGCCAGAATATTGGCTGGCCCAACTGACCTTTGTATTGATCTATGCGGTGGTGGGCCTGGGCCTGATGCTGCTGGCTGGCTTCACTGGTTTGTTCTCTTTGGGTCACGCAGCGTTTTTGGGTGTGGGGGCATACACGCAGGCGGTCATGGTCAATGCCGGTGTGCCGTTCCCGCTGGCTTTGGTGTGTGCGGGCTTGTTCTCGGCCATAGTCGGCATCATCGTGGGCTTGCCAGCACTGCGCGTGAAAGGCATTTACCTGGGCATGGCCACGCTGGCTTTTGGTTTCATCGTCGAAGAAGGCATGGCCCGCTGGGAAAGCGTCACAGGAGGCAATGCGGGCTTGACGGTGGGCTCCCCCGCCATTGGCAGCTGGACGCTGGACAGCACCGAATCGTTTTATTTCCTTTGCTTGTTCGTAGCGGTGGGGGCCACCCTGGCCATCTTGAACTTGTTGCGGTCGTCCACCGGCCGTGCCTTCGTGGCCATCCGTGATTCCGAAATTTCGGCGCAAAGCATGGGCATCCACTTGGCCCGCTACAAGACCCTGTCGTTTGCCTTGTCGGCCGCACTGGCGGGCATTGGCGGTGCCTTGTACGCGCACAAAATCCAATTCCTCTCTCCAGAGCAGTTCAGCATCATCCAGTCGATCGACTTGCTGCTGATGGTGGTGATCGGGGGCTTGGGCTCAATCCACGGCGCGTTCCTAGGTGCCATCTTCTTAATTGTGATGCCTCAGTTGATTGCTTTGGGGAAAGATTTTTTACCCGCCGCCATTGGGGGTGCAGCCGGTTTGCAGGGCACGGTCTACGGCATGGTGTTGATCGCTTTTGTGCTGTTTGAGCCCATGGGCTTGTATGGCCGCTGGCTCAAGGTGCGCACCTGGTTCCAGTTGTTTCCGTTTTACCGCCGTGGCCTTTTCAAGCGCCAAAAATCGTTCCAGAAGTCGGACCGCCTGAAATGAACTCAGACATCCTTTTATCCGCCCAAGACCTGAGCGTGCGCTTTGGTGGTGTGCTGGCCGTCAATAAGGTCAGCTTCGACGTCAAGCGCGGCGAAGTCTTCACCTTGATCGGCCCCAACGGCGCAGGCAAGACCACGGTCTTCAACCTGATCAGCCGCATCTACACGCCTACCACGGGCGTAATCGACTACGCCGGGCCGCAAGGCACGCTGCGCCTGACCGATCAGCCGCCACACCAAATTGCGGGGCTGGGTATTGCCCGAACCTTTCAAAACATCGAACTGTTTGAGCACGCTACCGTGCTGCAAAACCTTTTGATCGGCCGCCACACGCACCGCAAAACGGGCTTGTGGCGTGAGATGTTCTTCAGCGCCAAAACACGCGCTGCTGAAATCGAGGCGCGTGAAAAGGTCGAAGAGGTCATCGATTTTCTGGACCTACAACACCACCGCGATTCCATGGTAGCGGGCTTGCCTTATGGCGTGCGCAAGGTGGTCGAGCTGGCCCGCGCCCTGTGCACTGAGCCCAAGCTGCTGCTGCTCGACGAGCCCTCTTCGGGTCTGAACGTCGAGGAAACCGACGACATGGCGTTCTGGATCTCGGACATCAAAAACGAACTGGGCATCACCGTGCTCATGGTCGAGCATGACATGAGCCTGGTCTCCAAAGTGTCGGACCGCGTGCTGGCCATGAGCCAGGGTGAAGAACTCGCCACCGGTACACCCAGCCAGGTACAAAGCGACCCCGGCGTCATCGAAGCCTATCTGGGTTCGGTGGACGACGTGTCTGCCTTGCGTCGTGAAAATTACGTGCCCGGAGGTGCCGCATGAGCGCAGCCACCCAGACCCTCAACACGACACCCGAGGCTGCCGATGACAACGTCATGCTCAAGCTGCTCAACGTGGAAAGCGCCTATGGCCCGATCAAGGCGATTCGCGGCGTGAGCCTGCAGGTGCGGCGTGGCGAGATTGCCACTGTGCTCGGCTCCAATGGCGCGGGCAAAACCACCATCTTGAAAACCATCAGCGGCATCATCGACCCGCGCAAGGGCTCGATCGAGTTCAAGGGCAAAAGCATCACCGCGCTGGATCCCGCCATCATCGTGCAACGCGGTCTGATGCATGTACCCGAAGGGCGTGAGGTGTTCCCGCTGCTGTCGATTCGCGACAACTTGCTGATGGGCGCCTACACCCGCAAGGACCGCGATGGCGTGGCGCGCGACATGGAGGCCGTGTACAACTACTTCCCCATCTTGCGCGAGCGGGCTGCGCAAGACGCGGGCTTGCTCTCGGGCGGGC
>CAMDXR010000020.1 GCA_945877725.1 Limnohabitans sp. Rim8 | reverse complement strand
ACAGCCCTGCCCGGCTGGAAAACTGGACCCGGCTGTCCAGTGCTTCGAGCTGAACCCGCGCACTTCGGGTGCCATAGACCTCGGCTCGCAACCAAGCGCATTCGGCGTCCAAACCCTCATCTGATGACAGACTGCACCACCAGACACGGCCTTCACCATCCCAGCGATAACCTCGGGCCTTGAGCTTGTCTTTGGCCTCAAAAGGTGCCCCGGTCGCCCTTAATTTATATCGGGTTTGTTCGGCCCCTGCCAGTAACCTGTGCAACCCCGTTTGTCCGTCTGATAGGGGGGCCGCCAACACCTGCAACAAAGCATGGCAATCGACCTGGGCCCTGTGCGCTTCGTAAAACCAGCCCCGCTCGGACGCCAAAAACTCCAGCTTGGCCGAGCCGCTGCCCTCTTTTTTCCAATCAATGCCCAAAAAAGAGCAGGCCCAAGGCTTGGCGGCAAAGACCGGCAACCGGGCCTCTGCAAATGGCCGATCAAAACCAGCGTTGTGCGCCAAAATCAAATCGGCCTGCTCGACCAGCGCTGCCACGGCCAAATCGTCTATTTGATGGCCTTGCACCATGCTGTCGTCAATTCCGGTGATTTCCGTGATCTGGCTCGGAATGGCTTTGCCCGGATCTTCAAACGACTCATAAATCGTGACAGGTCCGACCGGCAAACCGGTTGCCGCGTCCACCAAAACCGACAACATGGCCAATTCGATGATTTTTTCGTTTTTGCTGTCTAGCCCAGTGGTTTCAGTGTCCAGCACGATCACCCGCCGTGTGGCTTGACCCTGCAAAGAACCGTAATCGGTTTGCGGAACCAAACGGCGCAGCACCCGATAGTCCGGGTGACTGTCCAAGGTTTGGGCGATGGTTTCGTGGTCGGTGTCCTGATTAACTTGCGGCCTCTGGGGCACTGGCAATGCAGGCTGTGCTGGCAAAGCATTTACAGGCTGCGTGGGATGAGAAATCTCTGCCCCCTGAGGCATATCAGACGTATCAGCCAAATCAGGCACATCAGTCGCCATCTTCGCCACGGAAGCCGCGGGCGTCATCCCCGATGCTGGCGTCGGTGTTTTGCTCAACCGAATGGCCTTCTTGGGCTTTTCCACGGCAGCGGCCTCAAAGCCCAAAAAACTCATCTGTTCAATTTTTTTCATAAGCCAAGATTAAACCGCGTCTTCAGGGACTTGGACACTCACAAATGCTTAGAAATTAGCAAGCATCGCTTTAGCGCAGACCTGCAGATCTTGTGCAATTTACAAAACAAGCATTTTCTAGGTGGGCAAAAATTCGGCTTAGGAACATAAGGCCCCCGCTACCACTGCGCGTCTGACGGCACAAAATTCAAGAGGCAAATTAGCCGCCCCCCAAACCGTGGGTTAAAAACAAAGCTCTTAAACCCATTCGCCTGTCTTAAAAGTTGAATCCATAGGTTTGCCTCACTTTGTGCGACAATCCACTCCGTTGTGGCCTCCAGTTGCCGCAACATCAGCACTCCTGCTGGAGCCTGACCCAGACAAAGCTCAAAACAAGCGTCTGCGGTTTCCATGCTCACCCTGTAAGACACATTGGCCAACACTGGCAGCTGCAAAACAGCTGAATGAGCCGATGCCTGCGCCGGACATGGCGCTCCTGAAAATGAAATTTGAAGAATTGAATCTGGCCCCGGCCCTCATGCAAGCTGTGCGCGAGCTCGGCTACGAAACCCCAACGCCCATTCAGGCGCAAGCCATTCCGGCGGTGTTGGCGGGTCAAGATCTGCTGGCGGGTGCGCAAACCGGAACCGGCAAAACCGCGGCTTTCACGCTGCCCATGCTGCACAAGCTCAGCTTGAGCGAACCGGGCCAAAACCGCTTTGGTGGCAAAGCCATTCGAGCCTTGGTGCTCACCCCGACCCGCGAGTTGGCGGCTCAGGTTGAGGAATCCGTCCGCGATTACGGCAAATACCTCAATCTAGACTCCACCGTGATTTTCGGCGGCGTAGGCATGAACCCGCAAATCAGCAAAATCAAAAAGGGCGTGGACATTTTGGTTGCCACCCCTGGCCGTTTGCTCGACCTGCAAGGCCAAGGCTTCCTGGATTTGTCGAAAATTGAAATTCTGGTGCTGGACGAAGCCGACCGCATGTTGGACATGGGCTTCATTCACGATGTGAAGAAAGTGCTGGCGCTTGTCCCCAAAGACAAACAAAGCTTGTTGTTTTCGGCCACTTTCAGCGATGAAATCCGTGAACTGGCGGCCAACCTGCTCAAAGATCCCCAGAGCATTCAGGTCACCCCCAGCAACACCACTGTGCAACGCATCACCCAAGTGATTCACCCCGTGGGCCGTGGCAAGAAAAAAGACGTATTGCTGCACATCATCCAAAAACACGACTGGAGCCAAGTTCTGGTGTTTACACGCACCAAGTTTGGCGCCAACAACGTGGCCGATTTCCTGACCAAGAACGGCGTCAAGGCCATGGCCCTGCATGGCAACAAGAGCCAAACCGCACGCACTCAAGCGCTGGCAGGCTTCAAGAGCGGTGACATCCGCGTTTTGGTGGCGACAGACATTGCGGCGCGGGGGATCGACATCGAAGATTTGCCACACGTTGTCAACTTCGAGATCCCCAACGTCTCTGAAGATTACGTGCACCGCATTGGCCGAACCGGCCGCGCAGGGGCCAGTGGTGAAGCCGTGAGTCTGGTGTGTCTGGATGAAGAGGGCTTCATGATGGACATCGAGCGCTTTACCAAACAAGAAATTCCGGTTCAATTGCTTGAAGGTTTTGGCCCTGAGCCAGGCGAAATTGCCGAGCCCATTGCCATGGGACGCCAAACCCTTTGGGGCGGCGCTGGCAAGCCCCCAGGACGCGATGTGATGGCTGCGGCGGCCAAAGCGGCCCGTCAAGACATGATGCAACGGATTCGGGACAACAAAGTCGCCGTGGGTGGAGGTGGAGGTGGTGGTGGACAAGGCCCGCGTCCAGCGCGTGGCGATGGTCAAGGGCCTGCCCGCCCTTCACGCAATGGCCCTCCTCCTTCACGCCGCAATGCCCCCCAGGGCGGCGGTCCCCGGTTTGATGGCCAGGGTGATGGACGCCGCGAAGGCCCGCGTGAGGGTGGCCGTGGCCAAGAGCAACGCGGTGATCCCCGTTTTGACAACCGGGGCGATGGCCAAGGCCGCCCAGCCCCCAGAAATGGCCCCCGCCCGGAAGGCCGTGGTCCGAATCAGGCCCGTGGCGGTCAAGGCGGTCAAGAACGTCGTTATCCTGATGGCGACGAATTACCGCGCCACATTGATCCTTTGAAAACCACACAGTTTGCACGCCTGGATTTGCCTAACCGCAATCCCGTTCGCACCAGTGGGCAACCTGATCCCACACGCACCAGCATCGACAGCCTGGCCAGTGGCAACCGCCGTCGTGGCGGTGGCGGTGGTGGCGGCTACGGCGGCGGCGGAGGTGGTGGCCGCGGGTTTGGTGGTGGTGGCGGAGGCGGTGGTGGCCGCTCTTTCGGTCGCTGATCCAAGCCTGATCCCCAAAAATAGAGCCCGCTTTTGCGGGCTCTAGTTTTTTGTCCAGCACGCAGGGCTGGTCCCCTGATTTGGCGCGGCATAGTGCTTAAGCAAGGCCCTTAGAGATGCAATTTAATCACGCACAAAAAGCGTCACCAACGGATCTGCCCCCACTTGTCGACTCCAGTGACCATGAACACTTGCATCAAAAGGGACACCCTCGGGTTGGGTATCGGCAGAGTAGAAAAAATCGCCAGGTCCAAAAATACGCGAACTGCCATCTTGCAAAATTATTTCCATTTGCCCCCCCAAAACGAACAGCCATTGGGGATGACCTGTGCAATGAAAGCTGCTGCGAAATCCCACAGGGCTTTGCCTTAGTTGGTAGCCCCCTGAGGGCATCAGTGGCGACAACTGACTTTGCGGTGTACCTTCGGTCAGTTCCACCCATTCGTCGCGAAAACGTGCGCGGCCATCGGTGTCGGTGTAAAGCGTGACTTTTTTGATTGCGGTCATGGCGGGAAGCTTTGATTGAATAGAACCAGATTGTCGCCCAGCCTACAGCTAAAAAAATGGCATCTGGCATAGTCACGGCCATTGCCGTCTTGCACCCAGCCAATCGATAGAAAGACACCATGTCCATCACCCCGTTAAAAATTGTTTTTCATGGTCAAAATGCGGCCAATTTTCGACATGGCTTTGAACAACTCATCGCAGCCGAACACCAGATCCTGGACTTGAGTGATGCACTCGATCAAAGTGGGGAACGTGAAAGTTATGCCGGGGCTGATGTGGTGATTGGCATCAAGCTTCATCAAGACATGCCTATGCCCTTAAAAGCACGTCTTTTTCATGCGCCCGCTGCAGGCACCGATGCGGTCAATCTCTCACTTTTGCCCGCGCAATGCGCTCTGGCCAACTGCTTTGGACACGAAAACGCGATTGCTGAATATGTGATGGCCGCTCTTTTACAGCGCCACGTTCCGCTGGCCATTGCAGACCATGACTTGCGCCAACAACGTTGGACCTTCTGGGCCGGTCGGCCAAGCGCCCTGCGCACTGAAATGGGTTCACAAACCTTGGGGCTGCTGGGTTTTGGTCACATTGCCCAAACTGTGGCGCAACGGGCCAAGGCCTTTGGCATGCAGGTTCACGTTGCAAACCGCAGTCCGATTCAGCACCCCATGGTGGACAAAAGTTGGACTTTGGACGCGCTGACCGACTTTATGGGCAGTGCCGATGCTGTCGTCGTCAGCTTGCCCTTGACCGACAACACTTTGGGCCTGGTCAACAGCAAGGCCCTTCAGGCTATGCGCCCCGATGCCCTGCTGATCAATGTGGGCCGTGGCCCGGTGATTGATGAACAAGCCTTGTTTGAAGCCCTCAAAGAGCGCCGCATTGGTGGTGCCGTCATAGACACTTGGTACCAATACCCAAGCCCCTCTTTGCCGGAGTGCGCCCCCTCCAAATATGACTTTGCTTCATTGGACAACGTCCAGATGACACCGCACATGTCGGGCTGGACTGCAGGCACCGTGCGGCGCAGGCAAGAAACCCTGGCAGAAAACATTAGCCGACTCAGCCAAGGGCAAGCTTTGATCAACGTACTTAAAGCTGGAACTACTTGATACAAAGCCCAAAGCTGCATGTGCGGCTGATGTGTCTGCAAAAGAAACCGCTCAAACCAAAAAAGCCCCTTTAAATTGAAAGGGTGGTTTCAGCTGCTTTGACGTTCCACGATTTCAAAGCCCAGATCAAGCTGCGGCGTTTCAAGGGCTTCCCCCCGCATCAAGCTCAACAACATTCGGGCTGCCGCTTGCCCAATCTGTGCCCTGGGCGTCCGCACCGTGGTCAGTGTGGGGAGCATTTGATCGCTACCAGTCAAGTCATTGAATCCCACAATCGCCACTTGCGATGGCACAGAAATACCCAAACGCAATGCGGCCATCAAGGCCCCTTGAGCCAAGTCGTCGTTGCAAAAAAAGATGGCATCCACGGCTGGACTTTGCTGCATGATTTGTTCAAAAATCACCCCACCCAAAGCCAGCGAAGAAGGCGCTGGATTCAGCCATTCAAGGGTGGGGTCGTAGCGCCCAGCCTCTTGTAACGCCTTGCGCCAACCGTACAACCGTTGCATGACACGGGGATCCAGTTGAGCCGCAGCAAAAGCCACCCGTCGGTAGCCTTTATCAAGCAAATATCGGGTCATGACGGCACCGGCTTCGGTTTGGCGAAAACCCACACAATAAATGTCTGCCTCAGACTCGTCGATGGGCAAATCCATGAGGTGAACGCAAGGCACCTGACTGTGTGCCATCAACTTGCGGGTGGCCTGGTTATGGTCCAAACCCGTAACCAACAAACCTGCCGGGCGGTGCAACAATTGTTCGCGCAGGAGTTGCTCCTCTTCACTGGCGTCATAGTGCGTGACACCCATCAAGGTTTGGTAACCGGCCGCGCGTAAAGTGGTTTGCGCAGCCTCCAGCAGGTCAACAAATAAAGCATTCGAAAGCAAGGGAATCAAGATCGCGACGTGGTCACTCCGTTGTGATGCCAAGGCCCGCGCAGCCGGATCGGGTACATAACCCAACATGCTGGAAACAGCTGTAACACGCTCGATCAAGGCGGGATCCACCGCCCTTTCACCTCGCAAAGCGCGCGACACGGTGCTGGGACTCACCCCTGCGGCGCGCGCCACATCGCTGAGCGTGACACGGCCTGTCGCGCGGGTACTTTTGGAGGGCAATGGCGTCGTGGACAAGGGTTAATCCGTAGAAATATCGTTGTTTAGTTCCGATAGGATAGCGCTATCCGAAAGATTTTGACAATAGTCCCATTTAATTTTTGCGTATTTTCTTGCGCAGTTATTAAGCAAATTGTCATCGTGTGATTTTTTAATTTCCACTTTCGGACAGCGCTGTCCAGTCAATTTGTTCCAGGAGTTTTGAAGTGTCCAAACCCGATGTTTTAGCGGTCGCCAAGCTCCACCCCTTTTATAAACAAGCCCTTGAGTCCCTCTTCACAGTGCACGATCGCACCCATGAAACGGATCCAGCTGCCTTTGCAAGTTTGGCGCCCCGCATTCTGGGCGTAGCAGGGACAGGCGAGGCCAGTGTTCCGCGCAGTTTGTTGGCGCAACTGCCCAACGCCAAAGTGGTGTCTGTGTTTGGTGTGGGTTACGACGGGGTGGATGTCCCTGCCGCAATCGAACACGGCATTCCGGTCACCCACACCCCTGAAGTGCTAACCGATGATGTTGCCGACTTGGCCATGGGCCTGGTGTTGTCCATAGGCCGCGCCATTCCTCAAGCCGATCAGTTTGTCCGCGCTGGCCGTTGGCCTTCAGGCCCTATGGCTTTGGGACGCAAAGTTTCGGGCGCCCGCATCGGCATCGTCGGACTCGGCCGAATCGGCAAAGCCATTGCCCATCGGGCCAGCGCCTTTGGTATGTCTATCGCTTACACCGCTCGCAGTAAAAAACCAGATTTGAACTTCACCTTTTACCCATCGGCCACCGAATTGGCGGCCCACGTCGACTTTCTGGTCGCCATCACACCGGGTGGCGCTGGTACCAAACATCTGATCAACGCCGAAGTACTCAAGGCCTTGGGCTCCAGCGGATTTTTGATCAATGTGGCCAGGGGTAGCGTCGTGGATGAGGCCGCTTTACTCGAAGCCTTGCAAAACGGCACGATCGCAGGTGCCGGTATCGATGTATTTGCCAACGAACCGCATGTCCCCGAAGCCTTTTGGAAACTCAACAATGTGGTGCTGACACCGCACATGGCCAGCGCCACGGCCCAAACACGCCAAGCCATGGCCGATCTGGCCTTTGCCAACATGCAAGCGGGTATAGCAGGTCAACCCCTGCGCACGCCCGTGCCTGAGTGCATGGCCATGACCTCCCACAAAGGTTGAACCCCATGCGCCATTCGCCATTGCGCCTCGTAGTCATGGGCGTCTCGGGTTGCGGAAAATCAACGATTGCCGCAGCTTTAAGTGAAAGCTTGGGCCTTGAAATGGTCGACGGAGACGACCTGCACTTGCCCGAAAGTGTGGCCAAAATGCGTTCGGGCGTTGCACTGAACGATGAAGACCGATGGCCTTGGCTGGATCGCATAGGCCATTTTCTGGCGCAACCGCAACACTTGGGTCGCGTGGTAGCTTGTTCGGCGCTGAAAAAAAGATACCGCGATAGGATCCGTCAACAAGCGGGCGAAGTCTGTTTCTTGTTTTTGAAGGGTGATTTCGATCTCATCGAAAACCGCATGCGACAGCGTGTTGGCCATTACATGCAAGCCGGTTTACTGGCCAGTCAATTTGAGGCACTTGAAGTACCGCAAGACGACGAACCCGATGTGATCACTTTGGAGGTCACCGAGTCCCCTGCCGAACTGGCTGAATTGGCGTTTTCTGCCCTGCAAAAACAACTGCGCCTTCCCGCCGTACTTTGATTTTTTTAGGAACCTCCATGTTTATCCGATGCGCATTCTTTCAAGGTCAAGTCAAACCCGGCATGGAAGACGCGTTCAATCGTTACATCCGGGAAAACCTTGTGCCCTTGTGGACACGTTTTCCAGGCGCACAAGAAGTGCGCGTGCTGCGCCAGATAGAAAGCGATGTGGATAAACCCCATTTCGGCATGGTGTTGTCGGTGCGTTATCCCAGCCGCGAGTCGATAGAAATCGCACTGGCCTCGGAGGTTCGACTCAAGAGTCGCGAAGTTTCCAAAGACTTGATCGCCATGTTCGATGGCACCGTGTTTCACACCGTCTTTAGTGCAGACGAATATGCACTTCCCACCGATTGATTCCCCCTTTTTTTAACCAGGAGACAAAACCATGAAACTTTCACGCATTCTTCTTGCCTGCCTTGTGGCTGCTGTCGGCTCCAGCGCTTACGCCGCCAAGTTCAACCTGAAAATGGGCCATGCGGTCAACACCACCGACGGCCAACACGCTGCTGCCATGAAACTGGCCGAGCTGGTCAAACAGCGAACTAATGGCGATGTTGAAATCACCATCTTCCCTGCCAACCAGCTGGGCAACGATGCGGCCATGATCAATGGCACGCGTGGTGGCACGATCGACATCGTTTCTAGCGGAGCGTCTAACTTCAACGGCATTGTGCCCAACACTGCTGCTATGGAATTGCCCTTTGTGTTTCGCAATGCACAACACGCCTACACCGTACTCGACGGTGCGGTGGGTACAGGCGTTCTGAATGAACTGGCCCCCCATGGCCTCAAAGGATTGGCCTATTGGGAAAACGGCTGGCGCGCCTTTACCAACAACAAGCGTCCGGTCAACAAGCCCGAAGACCTGAAGGGTCTGAAGATCCGCTCCACCCCAAATCCGTACCACATTCAGGCATTCAAGTTGCTCGGCATGAACCCCTCACCCATGCCCATCGCTGAGCTTTACACAGCCCTGGAGACCGGCACATTTGACGCACAAGAGCACCCGATCAACGTGACCTGGTCCTCTAAGTTCTATGAAGTTCAAAAACACCTGACGGTGAGTAACCATGTGTACTCTCCCCTGGTGGTTGCCATGAACAAAGGGAAATTTGACAGTCTGCCGGCCAACTACCAAAAGATTGTGGTGGACGCTGCCCGTGAAGCGGCCAAATACCAGCGCGACCTGAATGCACAGAATGCAGGCAAGGTGATTTCAGAACTCAAGAAGTCGGGCATGCAAGTCATTGAAAACGTGGACATGGCACCGTTCCAAAAAATTGTTTCGGCTGAAATCGCCAAAACATTTGGTGAGAAAAGCGGACCCGCATTGCTCAAGGCCATCGAAGACACCAAGTGATACTTTGAGTGATATCACGCCCCCTCATCGGAGGGGGCTTTTTTTGATGGATGTATGAAAAAACTCAACGACCTTTTCTTCAAACTGGCAGAACTGACGCTGGTCATCATGCTGTCGGCCATGGTCGTCATGGTGTTTGGCAATGTGGTTTTGCGCTACGGCTTCAATGACGGGATCATCAGCTCAGAGGAGCTGTCGCGATTTTTATTCATCTGGATCACTTTTCTGGGTGCGATTGTCACCATGCGCGAAAACGGCCATTTGGGCCTGGATTCCATCGTTCGAAAACTCAGCCTGCGTGGCAAAAAAGCTGCATTTGCAGTTTCCAATATCTTGATGCTGGGTTGCTGTGCCCTGATGTTTTACGGCACCCTCAAGCAGCACACCATCAACGCCAGTACACGGTCGGCCGTCACAGAAATCCCTATGAGCTGGGTCTACGGTGTTGGCTACATCACGAGTGTGGCCATGGGCTTAATGATCATAAGCAAGCTGATTCAACTGGCCAAAGGAAACTTCAATGAGTCCGATTTAATTCAGGTCCAAGACTCCGAAGAAGTGGTGACACCACACACTGGCGAGGCCTCCAAATGACCGTTCTTGTTTTCATAGTTTCACTGCTGGCAGCCATGGCGCTGGGCATGCCTTTGGCTTTTTCACTGATTGTCTCTGGTGTCGCCTTGATGCTGCATCTGGACAACTTCGACACGCAAATCGTTTCTCAAAACCTGATCAACGGGGCGGACAACTTTCCACTCATGGCCGTGCCCTTCTTCATGCTGGCCGGCGAGTTGATGAATGCGGGGGGCATGAGCCGACGCATCGTCAATTCGGCCATGGTCTGGGTGGGTCACTTCCGAGGCGGCTTGGGTTATGTGGCAGTTTTTGCCGCCATTGTCATGGCCAGTTTGTCCGGTTCGGCAGTGGCCGATACGGCAGCCTTGGCGGCGGTGCTGATGCCCATGATGCGCGACGCCGGATACCGCATGGACCGCTCAGCTGGCTTGATTGCTGCGGGCGGCATCATCGCACCCGTGATTCCACCCTCCATCGGATTTATCCTGTTCGGCGTGATCGGTGGGGTGTCGATCTCCAAGTTGTTCATGGCAGGCATCTTCCCAGGACTATTGATGGGTTTTGCCCTGATCGTGACTTGGTGGATTGTGGCCCGCAAAGACAAGGTCGTGGTCGCAGCCAAAGTCCCCTTCAAGCAGCGCATCTCGGTGACCATCAACGCTTTTTGGTCTTATTTGCTCGCCATCACCATCATCGGCGGCATGAAGATGGGTGTGTTCACCCCAACAGAAGCCGCCGTGGTCGCTGTGGTTTATTCCTTGCTCATCGGTCTGTTTATTTACCGCGAGATCAAATTCAAAGACTTGTACGGGATCATCCTTTCAGCGGCAAAAACTTCATCCGTGGTGATGTTTCTAGTAGCGGCAGCCCTGGTTTCCGCCTGGTTGATCACCGTGGCCAATATTCCAGCGCAAATCGTCGAGATTCTGCGCCCCTTCATCGACAACAAAACCTTGCTGATGGTCATGCTGATGTTGTTGGTCATGATCGTCGGAACCGCGCTCGATTTCGCACCCACCGTGCTGATCCTCACCCCCGTGCTGATGCCTTTGGTACGTGAGGCAGGTATTGATCCTGTTTATTTCGGCGTATTGTTCATCATCAACAATGCCATCGGTTTGCTGACGCCGCCTGTCGGCACCGTGCTCAATGTTGTTTGCGGTGTGGGCCGCATTCCCATGCACGATGTCATTCGGGGCGTGATGCCCTTCCTTGCGTCTCAAGTGGTGGTCATGGGTGCATTGATCGCCTTTCCAAGCCTGGTCATGACGCCTCTTAAATGGTTATTGATGAAATGAATATTCTGGAAACCTTTCAACTAAAAGGCCGCCGCGCCCTGATCACGGGTTCATCGGCCGGTATTGGTTTGGCTTTGGCCGAGGCACTGGCACAAGCCGGTGCCCATGTCATTCTGAATGGCCGGACGGCTGGCAAAGTCAACGCGGCAGCTGATGCCCTGCGATCGCACAATTTATCGGTCAGCAGTTCGGTTTTTGATGTCACAGATGCCGAAAACGTGCGCGCAGCGGTTGAACAGATTGAGGCCGAAGGGCCTATCGACATATTGGTCAACAACGCGGGCATGCAGATCCGCGGTCCCTTGCACGAGTACAAGGATGATGACTGGCACACGATCATGAGGACCAACCTGGACAGCGTGTATTACGTGGGCCAAGCAGTCGCGAAAAAAATGATTCCCAGGGGTCGCGGCAAGATCATCAACATTTGCTCGGTGCAAAGTGAGCTCGGCCGTCCGGGCATTGCGCCTTACACCGCCACCAAAGGAGCGGTGAAAATGCTGACCAAAGGCATGGCAATAGATTGGGGCCAGTTTGGCATCAACGTGAACGGTATCGGACCGGGGTACTTCAAAACCGAGCTGAATCAGAAACTCGTGGATGACCCTGCTTTCAGCACTTGGCTGGTGGGGCGCACACCCAGTCGCCGTTGGGGCGATGTGCAAGACTTGGGTGGCGCTGCGGTTTTTTTGGCCAGCGACGCATCTCGTTTCGTCAATGGTCACATTCTTTATGTGGATGGCGGCGTCACGGCCACGCTCTAAAATTTTATTCAATTGCGCCGATCAGGAAGCACAACATGAAATCAGTTATTTGTCACTCAGCTAACGATCTTCGAATCGAAAACACCGAACTTCCCGCCTTAGGAGATCACCAACTGAAGGTGAATGTTGCCTTTGGCGGCATATGCGGATCGGATCTTCACTACTATCAGCACGGCGGTTTTGGCACCGTCCGCATCAAGCAACCCATTGCGCTGGGGCACGAAGTATCGGGTGTTGTGGACAGTTGTGGCGTCGGAGTGAGTGGTATAAAAAAAGGCCAGCGAATCGCCATCTCGCCCTCCCGCCCATGCGGTCATTGCCGCTTTTGCCAAGCAGGACAACACAACCATTGCCTGAACATGCGGTTTTACGGCAGCGCCATGCCGTTTCCACACATCCAAGGGGCTTTCAGTGAGCAACTCATCATCGAAGGCTACCAGGCTCACCCCATCGCGGATCACCTGAGTTTGTCCGAGGCCGCACTGGCCGAGCCCTTGTCTGTGGGTTTACATGCCATCCAACGTGCGGGCAGCGTGCTGGGCAAACAAGTTTTGGTCACCGGTTGCGGCCCCATCGGCTCTCTCTTGATCGGGGCCCTGCGCCGTGCCGGAGCCGCCCGCATTGTGGCTGCCGACATTGCTGACTTGCCACTTAAGTGCGCCAAGGAAATGGGTGCGGACGAAACGATCAACCTGAAAACACAGGCCGATGCGCTGACCCCCTACAAGATCGACAAAGGTCAATTTGATGTGGTTTTTGAAGCCTCGGGAAGCGAAGCTGCATTGCGCGCAGGTCTGGATGTGATTGTTCCACGGGGCGTTCTCATCACCGTTGGCATGGGCGGCGAGATCAGCTTGCCCATGACACAGATCGTCGCCAAAGAGGTGGACATGCGTGGGACCTTTCGCTTCCACGCAGAATTTGCCACAGCCGTCCGCTTCTTGAATGAAGGACTGGTCAACGGCAAACCAGTGATTACCGGCATCTTGCCCGTGGACCGCGCCATCGAGGCCTTTAAATTAGCGGCTGACAAGAGTCAGTCTTTGAAGGTCCAAATCTCATTTGCAGATCCATCCATCTGAAAATTCAACATCCTCAGAATCTGAAAGACATTGCATGAAAAAAGTTGCCCTCGTCACGGGAGCCAGCTCTGGCATTGGTCAAGCCTGCGCGCTTGGTTTACTCAAGGAAGGCTGGCAAGTGGTGCTGGTTGGCCGTCGCACAGAAGCGCTGCAAGAGACTCTCGCCAAAGCGGGTACCAATGCTGCCAATGCAATGGCCGTACCGACTGATGTCTCCGATGAAGCGCAGGTCAAGGCCTTGTTCGACAAGGTGCGTGCCCAATATGGCCGATTGGATCTGCTGTTCAACAACGCCGGTATCTCACTGCCCACCACTTTACCCGGTGACATCAGTGGCGACGACTGGCGTCACATGGTCAATGTCAACCTGAACGGTGCGTTTTACTGCCTTTCCCACGCTTTCAAGTTGATGCAAGAACAGAGCCCACAAGGGGGCCGCATCATCAACAATGGCTCTATATCGGCCCATGTTCCGCGCTATGGTTCGATTGCCTACACCGCCACCAAGCATGCGGTGTCCGGTCTGACCCGTGCGGCCTCGCTGGATGGGCGAGCCTTCAGCATCGCTGTCGGACAGATCGATATTGGCAACGTCGCTTCGGACATGACCGAAAAAATGGCCAAAGGCGTTCCCCAGGCTGATGGCACCATCAAAGCCGAACCGCGGATGGACATGTCAGCTGTGGTCGAAACCTTCCTGACCATGTCTCGTCTGCCACTGTCGGCCAACATTTTGTTTACCACGGTCATGGCCACCAACATGCCATTTGTCGGCCGAGGCTGAAATCGAACCATGCAGTTGATGGATATTGGCCTGGTTGGCCTGGGCGTGATGGGTGAGAATCTGGCGCTCAATCTGGCCTGCAACGGTTTTGCCGTCTGTGGATTTGATCTTGACGCCGACAAATGCGATCGATTTGGCCAACGAACACAAGGCATGCATGTTCAGGTCGCTGCCTCGCTACAAGCACTGGTCGCCAGTCTGCCCCAACCACGTCGTGTTTGGCTGATGGTGCCCGCCGGTCATGCGGTGGATACCGTGCTGGCTGACTTGGTCCCTCTTTTGAGCCCCGGCGATGTCGTGATGGACGGGGGCAACACCCACTACACCGACACACAGCGTCGCATTCGGCAACTGGAAGGGTCCGGCATTTTATTTGTGGGTGCAGGCGTCAGTGGCGGAGAAGAAGGGGCTTTGAAAGGTCCGGCACTCATGCCGGGCGGTTCTGCTCAAGCTTGGCCTCTTTTACGCCCTCTACTGCAAGCCATTGCGGCCAAGGCCGAAGATGGTCAGCCTTGCTGTGAATGGATGGGTCCTGGTGGCGCGGGGCACTTTGTAAAAATGGTGCACAACGGTATCGAATACGCCGACATGCAAACCATTTGCGAAGCCTATTGGTTAATGCAAGAGATGCTGGGCTTGTCACCATCGGAGATGAGTGCGGTGTTCCGAGAATGGAACCACGGTGAGTTGGGCAGTTACCTCATGGGCGTCACAGCCGACATTTTGGCGCACACCGACCCGGACACGGGTGATGCGCTGGTGAATCTGATTCTCGATACCGCCGAACAAAAAGGCACAGGCAAATGGGCAGGTCAAGTCGCACTTGATCTGGGCGTTACAGCGCCCACCATCACCCAAGCCGTTTTCGCCCGAACCGTGAGCGCATCAAAGCCCGAGCGTGTACTGGCCGCCAAGGTCTTGACAGGCCCCAACTCTGTAAGTTCAGGCAATCAACAAGCGATACTCGCCCAAATTCAAAAAGCTTTACTGGCTGCCAAAATTTGTACCTATGCCCAAGGCTTCTGCCTGTTGAAAGCCGCAGACAAAGAATACCAATGGGCTTTGCCCATGGACACTGTGGCTAAAGTCTGGCGTGCGGGATGCATCATTCGTGCAAGCCTTCTGGAAGACATTCGAAATGCGCTTGTCAGATCTCCCAGCCTAGATAACTTGCTGATGGACAAGCACTTCGCGGAGGTGATGGCACGCTGCCAACAAGACCTTCGTGAAGTCGTTGCCATGGGCGCCTTGCACGGCATAGCGCTGCCCTCTTTCATGAGCGTATTGTGTTACTACGATGCGTACCGCTCGGCTCGCCTGCCCGCAAACTTGCTACAAGCCCAACGCGACTATTTTGGAGCGCACACCTACCAGCGCGTAGATCGCCCCGGAAAATTTCACACGCAATGGAGGGATTGATCCATCAATCCATGCCGACACGGCGATGGCTGAAAGCCGCTTTCACGCGACTTTCAGCAGGGTGTCAAACTAAAAAAACTAAAAAATTTCAGCGACTGAATCGAACCACCGCATCGGCTCGCTTGTGCAAATCGGGCAGCAATTCCAAGCCCAAACCAGGCTTGTCATTCAAGCTGATCAGGCCGTTCTTAACCTGCGGCAACTCAGTCACCAATTCTTTGTACCACCCGCTGTAAAAGGCCCGGACACTTTCCTGGATGAGTGCATTGGGCGCATGCAAAGACAAATGGGTGGATGCAGCCCAGACCACCGGCCCGGTGCAATCATGGGGTGCTACGGGCAGTTGCCAAGCATCGGCCATGGCCGCAATTTTGCGGGCCTCGGTCAGGCCGCCACACCAGCTTAAATCGAGCATCGCGACACCCGCTACACCGGTTTGCAGGTAGTCCTTAAACCCCCATTTGTAGCTGAGTGTTTCGCTGGCACAAATTAGGGCTTTGCAATCCACGGCATATTGTTTAAGCAAATCAAGGCTGTCCATTCGGATCGCATCTTCGTGCCAGAAGGTATCAAACTCTTGCAGGGCGCGCGATATTTTTTGGGCCATGGGCAGCCGCCACAGACTGTGAAACTCCACCATGATGTCCATCTTGTCACCCACAGCCTTGCGGATTTTCCTGAACGGTTCAAGCGCTGTATTGAGGTCTTGCGGGCTGATGTATTGACCATGTGACTTTTCTGCAGCCATGTCAAACGGCCAGATTTTCATGCCAGTAATGCCCTCGCTCAAAAGCGATTCAGCCACTTCATCTGCCCGGTGTAAGAAGCCTTGCAAATCTTCGTACGGACCTGCGTTGTTGCCCAAACCCCAATTTGAACTGGTTTGATTCACGTTGCTGCGGATGTACTGGTACCCGGCGCAGGTGTTGTAAATGCGAATTTCATCTCGGCTTTTGCCCCCTAAGGCCGTGTAGATGGGCATGTTGGCCGCCTTGCCAAAAATATCCCACAAAGCGATGTCCACCGCTGAATTGCCACGGGTTTCAACCCCGGACCCACGCCAGCCCAAATAACCGGTGACATCGCGCATTCGGGACTCAATGGCCAATGGGTCTTGACCCAACAACTTCGGGGCCACCCATTCGTGCAGATAGGCTTCCACAGATTGCGCACCCATGAAAGTTTCTCCAAGACCCACCAAGCCTTCATCGGTGTGCAATCTCACCCAAATGATGTTGGGGAATTCATCCAAGCGGATCGTTTCAAGTTGGGTAATTTTCATGACAAATAGGAATTCAGACCCAGAAAAAAACCCCACAGCTTTGGACTGTGGGGTTCAATGCGAAGAATTAACCTCCGCGTGCTTTTTTCAGCTCGTCTTGCACTGCCTTGATGGCGTCAGCACCAATAGATTCTTTGTGCTTGTCATACACAGAAGCTACTTTGGCACGAATGCGGTTTTGCTCGGCCGAACTGACTTCGTTGACCTGCATGCCTTTGGTCTTGAGACTGGTCAGAGATTTTTCATTCAAGGCACGGTTGGCAGCCCGCTGAACCTTTTGTCCCTCAACTGCCGCTTCGCGCAAAACCGCCTGTTCTTGAGGATTCAATTGATCCCACAGTTTTTTACTGTACAAGACCAAAAATGGGGTGTACGCGTGGCGGGTCACGCTCAGGTATCTTTGAACTTCGTTAAATTTGGAAGTTTCAATCGTCACGAACGGATTTTCCTGACCGTCAATGGTCTTGGTTTCCAATGCAGTGAACACCTCACCAAAAGCCATGGGTACAGCATTGGTGCCCAGGGTTTTGAAGGTGTCCAGGAAAATATTGTTCTGCATCACGCGAACTTTGACACCGTCAAAATCTTCTAATTTGGTCACAGGTCGCTTGCTGTTGGTCAGGTTACGGAACCCGTTTTCCCAGTAAGCCAAGTTCACCAGACCGGCCGCCTCAAGCTTGGCATTAAAGAATTTGCCTGCGGGACCATCCAGAACCGCGTCAGCCTCTTTTTCGTTGGCGAACAGAAAGGGCAAATCAAACACGCCTAATTCTTTGACAATGCCTACCAGCGGAGAGCTGGAGGTGCAAACCATCTCTTGGGTGCCAGCTCGCAGCGCTTGCGTTGCGGGCAAGTCGCCTCCAGCTGAGCCACCCCAGAAGGCGGTAATTTTCATCTTTCCGCCGGTTTTGGCTGCCAAAATTTCCTGCATCTTTTTAACGCCCACACCGACCGGGTGATCTTCGTTCACGCCGTTCGTGAACTTGATGTTTCGATCAGCAAACTGCGCCATGGCACTCGACGCCACCAAAAATGAGCTTGCAATGAGGCTCACCAGATATCTGCGTTTCAACATGAATGTCTCCTTTATAAAAACACAGGGTTAAGAAATCAACTCAGCATCCACTTCATGGGAACAATGACGATGCTCGGAAAGGCAATCAGGAGTGCCAAAACACCCAACTGAGCCAACAAAAATGGTAAAACACCTTTGAAGGCTGTGTCCATATTTATTTTGGCGACGCCGCAAACCACATTGAGTACCGTCCCCACTGGCGGCGTGATCAAGCCAATGGCGTTGTTCATGATAAAGAGCACACCAAAATACACCGGATCTATACCCGCCTTGATCACCAAGGGCATCAACACCGGCGTCAGAATCAACACCGTGGGTGTGAAATCCAGGGCGGTCCCTACGATCACCACCAACAACATCAGAACCACCATTAAGAGCGTTTTATTGCCCATCAAGGGCTCCATCATCTTGGCGACTTCGGCGGGGATGTTGGCGACCGTGATGAGCCAAGCGCTGACCATGGCTGCAGCCACCAAAAACATGATGACCGAAGTGGTTTTTCCGGCTGCAAGAATCAAACCGTACAACTTGGACCACTGCAACTCGCGGTAAATGAATGCCCCGACAACAAAGCTGTAAACCGCCGCAACCACGGCGGCCTCAGTGGGCGTGAAAATGCCAAATTTCATGCCCCCGATAATGAAAACCGGCAAACCAAGCGCCAAGATGCCCTCGCGGGTTGCCTTCAATTTATCGGTCAAATTCATTCGCGGCGCAGGTTGAACGTTTTCGCGTTTGGCCAGCCACCACCAAGTGAGGCCGATGGCCACACCCATCAAAATGCCCGGCACAATGCCCGCCAAGAACAATTTGGTGATCGACACGTTGGCGGCCACGCCAAAAATGATGAATCCGATGGAGGGAGGGATCACCGGCGCAATGATGCCGCCCGAGGCAATCAAGCCTGCTGATCGGCCCACGTTGTAGCCTGCCCGCTTCATCATGGGTATTAACAAGGCGGCCAATGCTGCCGTGTCGGCCACTGCTGAACCTGACAAAGAAGCCATGATCACTGCGGCCATGACCGCCACATAACCGAGACCGCCCCTGAAATGCCCGACCCAGGCCATGGCCAAATTGACGATGCGACGGCTCAAGCCACCGGCATTCATGAACTCACCGGCCAACAGGAAAAATGGCACTGCTAACAAGGGGAAGTTATCGGCACCGTCGACAAAGCGCTGCGCCAAAATTTGACTGTCGAAGGCATGAATCATGCCGTTCGAGGCCATATAAGCCATCAAACTCAAGCCGCAGACCAACAAGGAATATGCGATGGGCATGCCCAAGGCCATGGCCGCGAGCAAACTCAGTATGAATACAGCAACGGTCATGTCCGACCTCGCACTTCGGTTTTCAGGGTGTTAAGCAGCACCGCATCCTCAGACTCAACCACCATCACCAGGTCTTCCTCGGTCAGTCGCCCTGTGAGCAAGAGGTAGAGTTTATTCAGGTTCATTACGGCCATGACCACCGCGGTGACATAACCAATGCCGTAAATCCAGATCATGGAAATGCCC
>CAMDXR010000019.1 GCA_945877725.1 Limnohabitans sp. Rim8 | reverse complement strand
GCAAGATGCGGCTTTCATGTCGGCCAAAGTCACCACGGCACGCTTTTACGCGGACCACATTTTGTCCAAGGCTCCTGGGCTGCGCGACAGCATTGTGGAGGGCGCTGGCAGCGTGACCGAGATGGCGCTGGACGCTTTTTAACGCGGTTTATAACCCTGGCATTTTGTGCGCGCCCAGCCTTGTAGCCGAGTCGTGGCCCGACCATCAATGCTTGGGCCAACTCTCACGTTGGCTGGGGTGTCGCAGGTCATACAAGCAGAGTTGGTCTGTTGTGCGCAAAATCTCTTACCTAATTGAGGAAACACCCCCATGTCCAAACTGCCTCCTGTTTTAGCCAATTTGCCGTTTCCCGTCATCGGATCGCCGTTGTTCATCATCAGCAACCCCAAATTGGTCATCGAGCAATGCAAGGCGGGGGTGGTGGGTTCAATGCCCGCCCTGAACGCACGGCCTGCGGCACAACTGGATGAGTGGCTGGCAGAAATCACCGAAACGCTGGCCGCCTACAACCGGGCCAACCCAGACCGCCCTGCCGCGCCCTTTGCGATCAACCAGATCGTGCACAAGAGCAACGACCGCCTTGAACACGACATGGCCATGTGCGTGAAATACAAAGTGCCGATCATCATCACCTCGTTGGGCGCGCGTGAAGACATCAATCAGGCCGCACACAGTTATGGCGGTGTGGTGTTGCACGACATCATCAACAACAAATTTGCACACAAAGCCATCGAAAAAGGCGCAGATGGCCTGATTGCTGTGGCCGCTGGGGCCGGTGGGCACGCAGGTGTCAAAAGTCCCTTTGCCCTGATTCAGGAAATTCGCCAATGGTTTGACGGCCCCATCGCCTTGTCGGGCTCCATCGCCTCGGGCGACGCAGTGCTGGCCGCCCAAGCCATGGGCGCTGACTTTGCCTACATTGGCTCGGCTTTTATTGCCACCCTAGAAGCGCGTGCGGCCGAAGACTACAAACAAGCCATTGTGGACAGCAATTCCGATGACATTGTCTACAGCAACTTGTTTACCGGCGTGCATGGCAACTACCTGGCCCCATCGATTCGCGCAGCTGGGCTCGACCCAGACAACTTGCCGGTCTCAGACCCGACCAAGATGAATTTTGGCGGTGACGCCAAAAAAGCCTGGAAAGACATTTGGGGCTGCGGGCAGGGCATTGGTGCCGTAACAGCGGTGCTCAGCACGGCAGAACTGGTGGCCAAGTTCAAGTCTGAATACCAAGCAGCGCGCGCCCGCTTGTCACTCTAAAAAGCATTCCCGGTTGGGGTGCCCTTAATGCAGAGCGTCGTCCCAGCCAGAGAGCGTGAGGGCTTGATCGATCTGATCAAAGCCGTTGGCTGTCTGTTGATCGTGGCGCACCACTTGGCCTTTTACGGGCCCATGTCTGATGTGGTGATGCGGGTCTGGCCGGATTTGATCGAGTGGTTGTTTGACCACGGCCGACTGGCGGTGCAGTTGTTTCTGGTGTGTGCGGGTTACTTAACTGCGGTCAACCTGGCCAAACTGGAAGCTATCAACGGGCCTTTGCTTTTGCGTTTGCTCGTCTCCCGGTATTTTCGGTTGGCCATCCCCTTGCTGGCGGCATTGAGTGTGACGGTGTTGGTAACCGAATGGTTGCGGCCCGATTTTGACCATTCATCCCTTTCTGCGGTCCCTTCATGGGATCAGGCTTGGGCGCATATTTTCTTTTTGCAGCATCTGTTGGACATGGAAGCCCTGTCCGCAGGCATTTGGTACGTTGCGATTGATTTTCAGTTGTACTTGGTGGCCTTGCTCGCTGTGGCCATGGCGCAATGGGCCCATTTGCGATGGCCCCATGTGACTTTTGACATTTGGCGTCGACAAGTCTGGTGGGTACTGACGGCTGCATCGCTCTGGTGGTGGAACCTGCAGGCCGATCTGGATGACTATGGCGTGTATTTTTTGGGCGCGTATGGATTGGGTTGGCTGGCCCACCATGTTCGGCAAAATCGCCAGCAAACACGGGCATGGCTCGCATTGATCGCCTTGGGTGGGGTGGCTTGGTGGCTAGACCCACGTTCGCGTTTGGTCGTTGCCTGGGCTGCGGCCATAGTGCTAGCGTTGGGGCCCTTGCTTGGTTTCAAGGGCGCTCAGGGTCTCCAGACAACTTGGCGGCGCGGGGTTCAATGGCTGTCCAAGGTGTCCTATGCCGTCTTTGTGATCCACTTTTCGGTCAGTCTGGCCGTCAATGCCGGGGTAACCTATTTTTGGCCCACACAAATTTTGCCCAATGTCCTGGGCATGCTGGCTTCAATGGGGCTGTCATTATGGGCAGGGGGACTGCTTTTTAAACAGGTTGAACACCCCCCCGCCAGCTTCAAGCGCTGGCTGGCCTGGAGTGGCGTGTTCATGTCCAGCGTGGCACTGGCCATGCTGATTGATTAGGCTGCTTTGACCTTTTCGGTGATGTAGGCCAGCGCTTCTTCCACTTGGTCAATCAAGATCAGGCACAAGTCTCCGGGCGTCAAACGCGCCAGCGCTGTGTCTATGGCATTGAACTCGCCCTGAATGTCCTGCACATGGGTGGTGCGGTTTGCGCCTTGCAACCCTTCGCGCAGCAGTTGAATCACCTCGCCATCGGCACGCCCGCGTTGGCATGCGTCTTGGTAGAGCAGCACGTCGTCAAATGCTGCGCCCAAAATTTTGGTCTGGTCGCGGATGTCTTGGTCACGCCGATCCCCTGCGCCACTGATCACCACCATGCGCTTTTTGGCCGGCATGTTGTCAACCGCCTGCACCAAGGCTTGGATGGCATCTGGGTTGTGCCCGTAGTCGGCAATCAAAGTGGCACCCCGGTAGTCAAACACGTTAAAGCGTCCGGGCACCCCTTGAATGTCACTGATAAAAGTGGCCAAGCCCTGGGCAATCGAATCCCAGGGCACGCCCACGGCCCAAGCTGCGCCAATGGAAGCCAGCACGTTTTCGGTCTGGAAACCAATTTGGCCTTGTCGGGTCAATGGCACCTGAGACAAAGGAATGCGGAAAATTTGTTTGCCTTTTTGCGCCACGATGTGGCCATCGTCGGTAAACACCACACGCCGACCTTGGGCACGGTGGGTGGCAAGCACGGGGTGGTTGGCGTCGGGCGCAAAAAATGTCACGTCGCCAGGGCAATGGGGGGCCATGAAGGCCACGGCCGGGTCAGCGGCATTCAGAACCGCCATGCCGTTTTGTTCCACATTCAGCACGATCACCCGCTTCAGAACCGACAGGTCTTCCAGCGTGGTGATGTAATTCAGGCCTAAGTGATCGCCGCCGCCCAAGTTGGTGACGATGGCGACACTGCAACGGTCAAAGGCCAGTCCTTCTCGCAGTAATCCCCCCCGGGCGGTTTCGAACACTGCGGCATCCACATCGGGGTGCATCAACACGTTGCGTGCACTGCGCGGCCCGCTGCAGTCGCCCGAATCGGTTTGGCGGCCATTGACGTAAACACCATCGGTGTTGGTCATGCCTACGCGCAAGCCCTGTGTCTTGAGCAAGTGAGCGGTGAGCCGAACGGTGGTGGTTTTGCCATTGGTGCCCGTGACCGAGATCACCGGAATGCGCCCCGTCTGGCCGTTGGGAAACATCTGCGCGATCACGGCCTTGCCCACATCCCGGCCCTTGCCATAAGACGGACTGATGTGCATGCGCAAGCCGGGGGCGGCATTGACCTCGACCACGCCTCCGTTTTGCTCCTCCAATGGCCTGATCACGGATTCACACACCACGTCCACACCACAAATATCCAGCCCCACCATTTGAGCGGCCTCGATGACTCTGGCGGCCACTGCGGGGTGAACATCGTCGGTCACATCGGTGGCACTGCCTCCGGTGGACAAGTTGGCGTTGTTGCGCAAAATGACCCGGCGACCCTTTTCGGGCACCGACTCGGGCTCCAGGTCTTGCGCGTGCAGACGGGCAATGGCAATGTCATCAAACTTGATTTTGGTCAACGAAGTCGAGTGGCCTGTGCCGCGACGTGGGTCCGCGTTGACCAAGTCAACCAACTGGCGCACGGTGTGCTTGCCATCGCCCACCACCAAAGGCGGCTCACGGCGGGCCGCAGCAATCAGTTTGTTGCCCACCACCAGCAAGCGGTAATCGTGGCCGGGCAAGAACTTTTCGACCATCACCGTGCCATAGCGAATGGCGGTGGCATAAGCATTGTCAAAGGCCGTGCGATCGGTGATGTTGACGGTGACCCCTTTGCCCTGGTTGCCGTCTTGGGGTTTGACGACCACGGGCAAGCCCACTTCTAGGGCAATGGCCCAGGCTTCGTCGGGCGATTGCGCGGGTCTGCCCAAAGGCACAGGCACGCCAGCTGCGTGCAGCAGCTTCTTGGTCAGGTCTTTGTCTTGGGCAATGGACTCGGCGATGGCACTGGTGCTGTCAATTTCAGCGGCCTGAATGCGACGTTGTTGCGAGCCCCAGCCAAATTGCACCAAACTGCCATCGGTTAAGCGCCGGAAAGGAATGCCGCGTGCAACCGCCGCATCCACGATGGCCCCTGTGGAAGGGCCCAAACGCACATCTTCATCCAGTTCGTGCAACTGGGCCAACGCATTTTCTAAGTCGAAGCCTTGCGATTGCATGGCGGCATTGCACAACTTTTCAGCCAGTTCAAGGGCGAGTCGACCCACAGACTCCTCTGAATATTCAACGACCACCTGATACACACCGGCCTCCGGCGTGGCCGTGGTGCGGCTGAAGGTGACGGGGCAACCCGCGTGGGTTTGCAGGGCCAGCGTGACTTTTTCCAGCGCATGCGCCATGGTCGGCGCCTGGCCCGGACGGCTACCGTCAATCGGGCCTACCTCGGGAAAGATGCGCCTCAAACGTTGCTCAATGGGGTGGTTGGCTGACAGGCTGCGTTCGGCTTCCGGGCAGGTCACGATGGCTTCAATGGCCGTGTGACGGGTCCACAAATTGGGGCCGCGCAAAGCGCGAATTCTTGACACTTCCATGAACCAGGATTCCTGTGATGCGGTAAGGCCGAAGGGGCAGTTGGGGGTTAATGAAAGGTGTTTTGACCGAAGCTTTTGACACCCGCACGAATTAAATCCGTGCTGATATCCAAGGCCCAAGCTACGCAGGCGGCGACCAGCATGTCATCGGCACCCAATAGACCTTCTTTGATTAAGCGCGCAACTGCTGGGCGTTTTGTTGACAGCACCAGATGCTCGCGTGCGCCTTCTTTCAAAACCAGTTGATCCTCGCGCCAGAAAGCCACACGGCCCGCTTGGGCCAAGTGCGCCTGGAGTCGAGGGGTGTTCTCGTCGTCGGCATAAAAGATGACGCTGCCATCGCAATGCGCGGCCAGATCGGCCACCAAGGTGTCGGCAGCGTTCAGGACCGCCGTGCCGTTGGGCAGGACGACATCAATTTGGGTGCGAATGTAGGTGGGCATTTTTTCGTCAGGCCCTGCATACAAATCTTCCAGACCCAAAGCCTTGGGCATGCGCGTGACCACCCCCACCAAGCAACGGTCGTAAGGCAGGCCTTCGGCCAGCAGATGCCTTGCATCGGACTCAAAAACTGCAGCCTGAACGGACCGGTTGATCAGCAAGCGTTGGGCGTTGTCCCAGTCCATGCCGCCTTGGCTTTGCAATTGGCGCTGGTTCATGAACAAACCATCTGCACAAGCCAAGCCGGTGTAAAGGCCTTTAAGGTGCAACAGCCAAGACACCAATTGGGCAGGGCGGGAGGTGTCACCATCGCCCATCAGGCCCACCACAGGAATGCGCCCGGTATCGGATGTATTGAACAAATGGTTGGCGATGGCCTGCCCCACCGGCCGGGGTTTACCGGCTGCGGGCTTCAAGTGCATCAACAAGCCCGGACCGGCGTTGACCTCGACAATGGCGCCCCCTTGTGCTGCAAGTGGCTTAGAAATGTCTTGCGCTACCAGATCGACGCCCGCGATGTCCAGGCCCACGGTGCGTGCTGCCAAAACCGCTTGTGCAGCCACATCGGGGTGAACGTTGTCAGTCACATCCAGGGCCATATTGCCCGTGCGCATGACCAATACAGAGCGGCTTGCTTCGGGCACGCTGTCAGCGGTCAGGCCTTGGCGTTTCAGCTCCAGCACCGAGGTGGTGTGTTCATCAAGTCGTATGGTGTCGAGCGGAAAATCCTCTTCCTCGCCTCTTCGCGGGTCGGAGTTGATTTGGCTCTCGATCAACTCGGCCACGGTGTGCACCCCATCGCCCACCACGCTGGCGGTTTCACCCTTGTTGGCGGCAGCCACTTGGTTGCCCACCACCAAAAGCCGATGTTCTTCACCCAGAATAAAGCGCTCCACGATGACTTCACTGCCCTCTGCCAAAGCGATGTCGTAAGCGGCAGCAATGTCCGCTTGTTTGTAAAGCTCTAGGGATACCCCCCGGGCATGGTTGCCATCGGTGGGCTTCACGCACACCGGCAGGCCAATGTCTTGTGCCGCCTCCCAGGCTGCGGCCGGGCTGTCCACAATTTGCCCCTCGGGCACCGGGACGCCACACATGCCCAGCAGTTGCTTGGTCAGGTCTTTGTCTTTGGAAATGCCCTCGGCAATGGCACTGGTTTGGTCGGTTTCTGCCGTCCAGATGCGCCTTTGCTGTGCGCCGTAGCCCAACTGGACCAGATTGCCGTCGTTCAGCCGGATGGATGGGATGCCACGGTCTGTGGCCGCGTCCACAATGCTGGCCGTGCTGGGGCCAATGCACAGGCTGTCGACCATTTGCTTGAGCCGGTTGATTTCTGACTTGACATCAAAAGGCCGGCCTTCGATGGCGGCCAAAATCAGCTCGCGGGCGGTCTCCAGAGCGCTGCGGCTGACCCCATCGTGGCGTGTTCGAATCACCACTTTGTAAACACCTCTGGGGCCTGCTTCACGGGCTTTGCCAAAACCGGTTTGCATGCCGGCTTGGGTTTGCAGCTCCAGGGCCACATGTTCCAGCACATGCCCAGACCAAGTGCCTTCTTCGAGGCGTTGCAAAAAGCCGCCGCGCTCACCTACGCTGCAACGGTGTTCGATCAGGCCGGGCAGCCAAGCCGTCAGGCGCTGGTTGAACCCCGGCAAGGTGTTGGAGGGAAAGTCTTCCAGTGCACCAATATCGACCAAAGCCTCCATGACGGGGCGGTAAGTCCATATGTTGGGACCGCGCAAATGGGTCATGCGCAGTAATTGGATATTTTTGGGGGTCATGAATGAAAAGGGCGGCTATACAATGACCGGCCCTTCACGGCGCTGGCGGATTGCTCTGGATTCATAAAATTCATCTGCAGTTCAGGCCTGTCGAGGGCGACATCCATGGTTGTTTTTTGTCTCGTCGGCCACTTTGGCCAGTCGAGTCGCTTTCGGTTCATCTTTCATGACATCAACTTCTTCTTTGGCCACTGCATCCCGTCAGGTTTTGCCTGAAGCTTGGCAGGTTGAAGTCCAATCTTGTCTACAGCCTGATGAAAACGCTACAGCCTGGCTGGAGGTTGACCTTGACGGCAGCTTGCAATTTGTCAAAAGCGCCGTCATTTTGACCGATCGGCGGGTCTTATCCCGCTCAGAGGGCGAAAAAAACTGGTCCAGTTGGGCTTTGCAGCCCGGTTTGGCTCTGAAACTCACTGACCATGCGGGTGTCGGCTGTCTGGCTTTGACCCAATCCGAGGGGCAATTGGCGGTTTGGCGCTTCACATTGGGTTTGCAAGCCGCCGTGGTCCGCTGGGTGGCCCAGTTTGAAAGCCAATTGGCCCAATCGGGAAGCCCGGTCGAGGGAAGACCCTTGCAAACCGTGCTGTCGGGTTCGGTGTGCCCCATCTGCCAAACCGTCATGCAAGACGATGACGAAGACTGCCCCACCTGTGGACGGGAAGACTTGGCACCGCCTTCCACCTGGACTTTGCTCAAGCTTTGGCGCTTTGCCAAGCCTTATCGAGGCTCTTTGCTGGCGGGTTTTTTGCTCACGCTGGCGGCCACCGCCGCCACGCTGGTGCCGCCCTACCTGACCATGCCCCTGATGGACGATATTTTGATTCCCTACCAAAACGGGAAAGAGATTGATCCCGGCCTGGTGTCGCTGTATTTGTTGGGTTTGTTGGGTTCTGCCCTGCTGGCCTGGGGCTTGGGTTGGGTCAAAACTTACATTTTGGCGTTGGTGTCGGAACGCATTGGTGCCGATCTGCGCACCACCACCTACGAGCACTTGCTCAAACTCTCACTCGAATACTTTGGTGGCCGACGTACCGGCGACCTGATCGCCCGCATTGGCAGCGAGACCGACCGCATTAACGTGTTTTTGTCGCTCCATTTGCTCGATTTTGCGACCGATGTATTGATGATCCTGATGACCGCCATCATCCTGTTCACCATCAATCCCACTTTGGCGCTGGTGACTCTGTTGCCTTTGCCCTTCATTGCCTGGCTGATCCATGTGGTGCGCGAAAAACTTCGCACGGGTTTCGAAAAAATCGACCGTGTGTGGGCAGAAGTCACCAACGTCCTGACTGACACCATCCCCGGCATTCGGGTGGTCAAGGCGTTTGCCCAAGAAGACCGGGAGGCGCAGCGCTTCAAAGAGGCCAACAAACACAACCTGCAAGTCAATGACCGCCTGAACCGGGTGTGGTCTTTGTTTTCCCCCACCGTGACCCTGATGACCGAGATCGGGTTGTTGGTGGTGTGGGGCTTTGGCATCTGGCTGGTGTCGGACGACCAGATCACCGTGGGGGTGTTGACGGCTTTTCTGGCCTACATCGGGCGCTTTTACAGCCGCCTGGATTCGATGAGCCGTATTGTCTCGAACACGCAAAAGGCGGCTTCGGGTGCGAAACGCATTTTTGACATTCTGGACCACGTCTCCAGCGTGCCCGAGCCCGTAAAACCTGTGGCTTTGCCAGCGCAGGTGCAAGGTCGTATCACGGTACGAGACGCGGGCTTCCGCTACGGCAACCGCGCGGTGATTCGGCAACTCAACATCGACATCCAGCCCGGCCAGATGATCGGTTTGGTGGGGCATAGCGGTTCTGGCAAAAGCACCTTGGTTAACCTGATTTGTCGCTTTTACGACCTGACCGATGGCGTGATCGAGTTGGACGGCACCGACATCAGGCAGCTGAAAGTGGCCGACTACCGTCGCCAAATCGGTCTGGTGCTGCAAGAGCCCTTTTTGTTCTTTGGCACCATCGCAGACAACATTTCCTATGGCAAACCCGATGCCACCCGCGAGGAAATTGTGGCGGCAGCGCGCGCGGCCCACGCCCACGAATTCATCTTGCGCATGCCGCAGGGCTACGACTCGCTGGTCGGGGAGCGCGGGCAGGGCTTGTCGGGAGGCGAGCGGCAGCGCATCTCGATTGCTCGGGCCTTGTTGATCGACCCGCGCATTTTGATTCTGGACGAAGCCACGTCGGCGGTGGACACCGAAACCGAAAAGGAAATTCAAAGAGCGCTGGACAACCTGGTGCGGGGCCGCACCACCATTGCCATTGCCCACCGTCTGTCGACCTTGCGCAAGGCCGACCGTCTGGTGGTCATGGACAAAGGGGTGGTGGTGGAAGAAGGTACCCACGAGGTATTGATAGAGGCACAAGGCGCTTACTGGCGTTTGTACGAGGCCCAGCAGCGCCAAGCCGAAGCCGAGGCGGTCTTGGGTGCCAGCCTGGAAGACGCTCCGAAAAAGGTGACCGCATGAACCCGTTTGATTTGCAACGCGATGCCTTTGGCCGCTGGGTCATGCACATGCCCGATGGCACCCAACACGTTCCCGTCACGGCCTTGCGCGCCTACCCGGTCTCTGCGCCCGATGAAGGTGTGGCTTTGATGGACGCTGAGGGGCACGAAATTTTCTGGATCAACGACCTCAAACAATTGTCAGAACCACTGCAATTGCAAGTCTTGCAAGCCCTGAACGAGCGGGAGTTTCTGCCGGAAATTCTGCAACTTACCCACGTCAGCAGCTTCGCCACCCCCAGCACCTGGTCTGTGCGAACCGATCGGGGCAATACCCAATTCATGCTCAAAGGCGAAGAAGACATCCGGCGGCTGACCGGCACCGTGCTGCTGATCAACGATGCCAATGGGGTTCAGTTCATGATTCGCGACCTGGCGGCCATGGACAAACACTCTCGCAAGTTGCTCGACCGCTTCCTCTGATTTGCCCTTCAAGGCAGGCCCACAAAAAAGGCTGTTTGACGCAAGTCAAACAGCCTTGATTTGGTGATGAACCGGGCCTCAACTATGCCCGATTTCAGCCGACTTTAACCCCCAAAAAAGCCCTTCAGCTTGTCGGTCCAGCTTTCGCCAGTGGGTTGGTGCTTGCCGCCGCCCTTGCTCAGGGATTCGTCAAACTCTTTGAGCAGTTTCTTTTGGTGCTCGGTGAGTTTGACGGGGGTTTCGACGGTGATGTGGCAATACAGATCGCCCGGATAACTGCCGCGCACACCCTTAATGCCTTTGCCGCGCAAGCGGAACTGCTTGCCGGTTTGGGTGCCCTCGGGGATGTCGATGGCGGCTTTGCCGCCTAACGTGGGCACATCGATCTCGCCGCCCAAAGCTGCTTTGGTGAAGCTGATCGGTACCGCGCAGTGCAGGTCATCACCATCGCGCTCAAAAATAGAGTGCTTCTTGAGGCGGATTTCAATGAACAGATCGCCCGGTGGGCCGCCGTTGGTGCCCGGTTCGCCATTGCCCGCGCTGCGAATGCGCATACCGTCGTCGATACCGGCCGGGATTTTGACTTCCAGCGTTTTTTGTTTTTTGACCTTGCCCTGGCCCTGGCAAGTGCCGCAGGGGTCGGGAATGATCTTGCCCTTGCCACGGCAATGCGGGCAGGTTTGCTGAACACTGAAAAACCCTTGGCGCATTTGCACTTGGCCTTGGCCTTGGCAAGTCCCGCAGGTCTTGGCGCTGGTGCCCGGCTTGGCCCCAGAGCCTTGGCAGGTGTCGCATGCTTCCCAACTGGGGATGCGCAGTTGCGAATCTTTGCCATTGGCCGCTTCTTCCAGCGTGATCTCCATGGCGTAACTCAGGTCGGCACCCCGGAACACCTGACGTCCGGCACCGCCTCGGCCACCCCGGGCCTGGCCGCCAAAGATGTCGCCAAAGATGTCGCCAAATGCATCGCCGAAGCCCCCAAAGCCTTCGGCCCCGCCACGCATGTTCGGGTCAACACCCGCATGGCCATGTTGGTCGTAGGCGGCACGCTTTTGCGCGTCCGACAGCATTTCGTAGGCCTCTTTGACCTCTTTGAACTTGGCCTCGGCCCCCTTGGCCGCAGCATCTTCACCCTGATTGCGGTCAGGGTGGTACTTCATCGCCAGTTTGCGATAAGCCTTTTTGATGTCTTCGTCTGTGGCGTTTTTGGCAACGCCCAGTACTTCATAAAAATCTCGTTTGGCCATGAGGCATTCCAACCGTTAGAACAAGAACGCCGCGAAGGCGATTCAGGGGGCTGAATCAGCTTGCGCGGCGGGGCTGCGGGAAACCCGCAGAGGGTGGGGGATTAACCCTTTTTGACTTCCTTGACTTCAGCGTCCACCACGTTGTCGTCTTGTGGTTTGGCTTCGGCGGCACCGGCAGCGGCACCCGCAGCGGCTTGCTGCGCTTGCATGTCGGCATAGACTTTTTCGCCCAATTTCTGGCTGGCCGTCATCAGGGCTTCGGTCTTGGCTTCGATGGTGTCTTTGTCTTCGCCTTTCAAAGCTTCTTCCAGAGACTTGGCAGCGGCTTCAATAGCTTCTTTTTCGGCCGCTTCGATCTTGTCACCGTGCTCGGCCAGGCTCTTCTTGACGCTGTGGGCAGCGGCTTCGCCTGCGTTGCGGGCTTGTACCAGTTCGAGCTTTTTCTTGTCCTCTTCGGCGTTCAACTCGGCGTCTTTCACCATTTGTTGAATTTCGGCTTCGGACAAGCCCGAGCTGGCCTTGATCGTGATCTTGTTCTCTTTGCCCGTGCCTTTGTCTTTGGCACCGACGTGCAAGATACCGTTGGCATCGATGTCAAAAGACACTTCAATCTGGGGTGTGCCACGCGCTGCGGGCGGAATGCCCTCGAGGTTGAACTCGCCCAAGGCCTTGTTGCCGCTGGCAATTTCGCGCTCGCCCTGGAACACCTTGATGGTCACGGCGGGCTGGTTGTCTTCGGCGGTCGAGAAAGTTTGTGCAAACTTGGTCGGGATGGTGGTGTTCTTGGTGATCATCTTGGTCATCACACCGCCCATGGTCTCAATGCCCAAAGACAAAGGTGTCACGTCCAACAGCAACACATCGGTGCGGTCGCCAGACAAAACCTGACCCTGAATAGCAGCACCCACGGCCACGGCTTCGTCGGGGTTGACATCTTTGCGTGGCTCTTTGCCAAAGAACTCTTTGACCTTTTCTTGCACCTTGGGCATGCGCGACATGCCGCCAACCAAGATGATGTCGTCGATGTCACCCACCGCCACGCCTGCGTCTTTGATGGCCACGCGGCAAGGGGCAATGGTGCGCTCGATCAGTTCTTCGACCAATTGCTCCAACTTGGAACGGGTCAGCTTCACGTTCAGGTGCTTGGGGCCTGTGGCGTCAGCGGTGATGTAAGGCAGGTTGACGTCGGTGGAAGCAGAGCTTGACAACTCGATCTTGGCTTTTTCTGCGGCTTCTTTCAGGCGTTGCAGGGCCAATACGTCTTTGGCCAGATCCACACCAGATTCTTTCTTGAACTCGGTGATGATGAAATCAATGATGCGCTGGTCGAAGTCTTCACCGCCCAAGAAAGTGTCGCCGTTGGTGGACAGCACTTCAAATTGCTTTTCGCCATCGACATCGGCGATTTCGATGATGGACACGTCAAACGTACCGCCACCCAAGTCATACACCGCAATTTTGCGATCGCCTTTTTCTGTTTTGTCCAGACCAAAAGCCAGAGCCGCAGCGGTGGGTTCGTTGATGATGCGCTTGACATCCAGACCGGCAATGCGGCCCGCATCTTTGGTGGCTTGGCGCTGTGCATCGTTGAAGTAAGCGGGAACCGTGATGACGGCTTCGGTGACTTCTTCGCCGAGGTAGTCTTCGGCGGTTTTCTTCATCTTGCGCAAGATTTCAGCGCTGATCTGGGGTGGTGCCAACTTTTGGCCACGCACCTCAACCCATGCATCGCCGTTGTCGGCTTTGGCAATGGTGTAAGGCATCAGATCGATGTCTTTTTGGACTTCTTTTTCGGCAAATTTGCGACCAATCAGGCGCTTGACCGCGTAAAGGGTGTTGCGGGGGTTGGTAACGGCCTGGCGTTTGGCCGATGCGCCCACCAAGATTTCGCCGTCTTCTTGGTAAGCAATGATGGACGGGGTGGTGCGAGCGCCTTCGGCGTTCTCAATCACCTTGGTGGTGTTCCCTTCCATGATGGCCACGCATGAGTTGGTGGTGCCCAAGTCAATACCGATGATTCTTCCCATTTTTATTACTCCGAAATAGATTAAAAGTGCAGATGGCCTGCAGTTGGGGCGGTCAGAAAACTTTTCAAGTCTCCTTACGCCAAAAAAGGTTTTGTTTATTTAGGGGCTGCGACCGTGACCAAAGCAGGGCGCAAAACGCGATCGGCAATGGAATAACCCTTTTGCAGCACGGTGACCACCGTGTTGGCTTCTTGCTCAGCAGGCACCGCGCTGATGGCTTGGTGGTGGTGCGGATCGAACTTGGTTCCGGCGGGCGGGTTGATTTCGAGTACTTTATTGCGCTCCATGGCGCTTTTGAGTTGCCGCAAAGTGGCTTCAGAGCCCTCGCGAATTTGCTCAATGGTGGCGTTAGGAATGGCCAAGCCCGCTTCTAGGCTGTCCAGTACCGGCAGCAAACTGTCGGCAAAACCTTCTACGGCAAATTTGCGCGCCTTGGCGATTTCGTCATCTGCGCGGCGGCGGGCATTTTGCACATCGGCCTGGCCCCGCAGGTATTTGTCGGCCATGTCGGCGTTTTGCGCCTTCAGGTTGGCCAACTCGGCCAGTGCGTCGGCCAATGGGTCTTGCAGGGACATGGCGGCGGCAGCGGCCATGGCTTCATCGTTTAAGGGGTTGATGGGGTTGTTTGGTGTGTCTTCTGACATGAGATAAATGTCCGCAAAAATAAATTAACCCTCATCAAATAGAGGTTCTTGAATTGATTTCAAGGGGACCCTTTGCCGAAAAAAGGGGCGGTTTGGGGTGCGTAGACCCCAAAAAACAGGGTTTAGTAGCCAAAAAAAGGAAGCAAAAAGCCCAATACAGGGCATTTGAAAGGCGTTTAAAAGGGTTTGAAACGGGGTTCAAACGCCCCTGTAAACGCCGCCAGAAGGCAAAAATCAGTCCAAACCCAGCAATTCGACGTCAAATTTCAGTGTGGCATTGGGTGGAATCACGCCGCCTGCGCCGCGCGCACCGTAGCCCAATTCAGAGGGGATGATCAGCGTGCGCTGGCCGCCCACCTTCATGCCGGCCACGCCTTCGTCCCAACCCTTGATGACCATGCCTGCGCCCAAGCCAAACACAAATGGGTCACGGCGGTCGCGGCTGGAGTCAAACTTGGCCCCTTGCTCGCCGTCTTTGTAGAGCCAACCGGTGTAGTGCACGGTCACATCTTGACCGGCGGTGGCGACATCGCCTTCGCCCACAACGGTGTCTTCGTATTGCAGGCCAGAGGGAGTGGTGATCATGGGATGCGCTTTCTTTGAGGGATGCCCGGTTGCCACCGTCCGGGTCCGGCGGTGAAAGGCGAGAAGCCTAAGGGCGAAAAAGCCGAAATTATGCCAGCAGCCCCCGTTTGGCCAGGTCACGCATCAATTGCCGCGTTCCATAAGTCCACGGCGCGGCGCGGTCAGAGGTGGTGACGTGGTTGACCAAGGTGCCCAGTTGGGGCGTAAAAACGCTCACCGTATCGCCCACCATATGGGTAAAACCCAAACCCGGCCCATGCCGGTCTTGGGTTGGCGCAAACATGGTGCCCAAAAACAGCATCATCCCGTCCGGGTATTGGTGGTAGGCCCCCATGGCTTGGCTGACCAAGTCCAAAGGGTCGCGGCTGATCTTGCTCAGAGAGCTGCTGCCCTGCATGTCGAAGCCATCGGGGCCGGTCACTTGCAAGCTCAGGTCGCATTGGCGCACGTCATCGATGCCAAAGTGCTCGTCAAACAAGCGAATAAAAGGGCCAATGGCACAACTGGCGTTGTTGTCTTTGGCCTTGCCCAACAGCAGGGCGCTGCGCCCCTCGAAGTCGCGCAGGTTCACATCGTTGCCCAAGCTGGCCCCCACGACCTCGCCACGAGAATTGGCCGCCAACACGATTTCGGGTTCGGGGTTGTTCCACTCGCTGGCGGGGTGAATGCCCACCTTGGCCCCGGAGCCCACGGCACTCATGGGCTGCGACTTGGTAAAAATTTCGGCATCGGGGCCAATGCCCACCTCTAAGTACTGAGACCACATGCCCTGAGCCAGCAACACTTCTTTGAGCTTTTGCGCCTCTGGCGAGCCGGGTTTGACCAAACTCAGGTTGTCGCCAATCACGGCCACCACGGCTTGCCGCACTAGCTCGGCCCGGCTGGCATCACCCCGGGCTTGCTCCTCGATCACGCGCTCCAGCATGCTGGACACAAAGGTCACGCCCGAAGCTTTGACAGCTTGTAAATCGCAAGGGGCCAAGAACCAAGGGGCGTCAGAAGCTCGGGTGGTTTCGTCACTGTTGACCAGCACGGCAGGGGTTTTGGCCACTGGCGCGGCCTGGCCCGAAGCAATGAATTGCCTGACCCGAACAGCCACTTGCGCCAGCTCTAGCAAATCGCTGCAAGTGGGGGCCAGTTTGGACAAGTCCAACACCTCATCCGGCGTGACCGCCACCAGCACCGGCCCCACGCCGGGCTGCCACATGCGGCCAATTAAAAGTGCCTGTTCGGCATGGGTGGGCAAAGTGGTTTTCATGAAGGGACTTTCTGGAAATCAATGCCGAATATCTTGCCAGATGGGGAAGGGCGGGGGTGTTGCGTTGGGGTCAGGGGGGATTTTCAGAAGGCTAAGTCAAATAGTGCGGCTCACCGGTTTCAATCGCAGGCGGTTGGCTCTACGGTGAGATCGGGCGCTTGAAGATGGAGTTGAACTGGAAAATGGATATAAATGGATATGAAAATGGGTGTCAAAATCGGACATAAACGGATATATTAGCGTTTATGTTTGAATTTCAGCCGCCGCGCATTTCGTCAGAAATCCTTTCTCTCATCTCGACCATCAACGAGTTCAAAGGGGCGTGGCGTGCCTATGGAACCATTTCGCCTGAACGATTGAATGCACTCAAGCACGTAGCCACAATAGAAAGCATTGGCTCATCAACGCGTATAGAAGGCAGCAAACTGTCAGACCGTGAGGTTGAAAAACTCATGGCCGGCTTATCCAGCACTTCGTTTGAATCCCGTGACGAGCAAGAGGTCGCGGGCTACGCAAAAGTGATGGAGCTTGTGTTCACCTCATGGGCGTACATCCCTTTCAATGAAAACCATATCCAGCAGCTTCACCGAGATTTGCTTACCTACGTAAATAAAGACGAGGGGCATCGCGGCAAGTACAAGACCCACGAAAACAAGGTCGTGGCCCGTGACAGCAATGGGAAAATTATCGGTATTGTTTTTGAAACAGTCTCCCCATTTGATACGCCGCGCCTGATGGCAGACCTGGTGGCTTGGTTTCGAATGGAGCAGGAAAGTCGAACCTTGCACCCCCTGTTGGCTATAGCGGTGTTCATCGTGACATTTCTTGCCATTCACCCGTTTGAGGACGGGAACGGCCGACTTTCTCGGGTTCTGACCACTTTGCTACTTTTGCAGGCAGGCTATGCCTACGTCCCATACAGTTCGCTTGAATCGGTGATTGAGCAAAACAAGGGCGGTTATTACATCGCCCTTCGTCAAACGCAAATCACGATTCATACTGAACAACAAGATTGGGAGCCTTGGCTGTTGTTTTTCCTGCGCTCCCTTCATGCACAGGTCAAGCGATTGGAGAAAAAGGTTGAGAACGAAAAAATCGTCTTGGCCGCTCTGCCTGACTTGTCTCTCAGAATACTAGAACTGACCCGCGAACGAGGGCGTCTCACACTCAAGTCAGCCGTGGAATTAACAGCCGCGAACCGCAACACCGCAAAACTACATCTACAGAAGCTGGTTGACGCGGGCCATCTCAAACGCCATGGAGCGGGGCGAGGAGTTTGGTACGGATTGGCGTAGTGGGCCCTGAAGAATTCACTTTGACCGGCGGATACAACTGGAAATGACGTTCTGCAACAAGCAAGGCGAGTGACTGCTTTTAGAAATGCGTCAGGCTTTGCAATTCATCGCAAAGAGCGCACTCGCGAAAACTGATTACTTTGCAATTAGGACGAATGACCGCTAAGGGTCTTGGATTCAACCGGTCGATGATCAGAATAAGCCTTAAGCTGCCGTTACTGCGTAAGCAGTAACCGTCAAATCAAGTCGTGGGTAGGACAAATAAAAAGAGGCTGTTTGTAAGCAGCCTCTTTTTGTCGTTAGGTTTGTTAAATGATGCCTGTGAATGCACGATATTCTTCGCTGTCTTTTTCTTTGCTCGGTATGAGATCCCATAGCCTGGCATTGATCTGTCTTAAGCCATCAAAATCATCACGCTCAACTGCACGCTTGCCATTTTCAAAAAGTTGTGTGGCTTGAATTTGATCGTTCATTGAGGCACGCTTATCCAGAAGAAAATGAAACATCCCCTTCAGGAAGTCAGGTGTGCGTGCCAAAATTTCCCAACGGATTGCTTCAAGCTCATCAGTGGCATCCTTGATTTTTTCTGGGCCGCTAGAGTTTATGAAGACTTGTTCGCGAGCAAGAATTTCAGAGACAAGGTGGCGTTCACGGTCATTGCCTGTGTCACGAACCAGGGCTTGAACTTCATTTTTCACCTCGGTGTATTGAGTCTTTATCAGGGTTAGGCGTTTGCCAGAAGTTAGTTCGTACATGTCTTGTGCAAGCTTGCGTTTCTTGTCTTCCAGCTGGAATTTTTTATCGGTCACGTCGTCGATGACCAATACTCCCCCCTGAACGATCAGGACTTGTACGCCGTTTAAAACCTTAACCAGTTCATCGGCCGTATCGCGACTGCCTGTTTTTTTGGCTTCGTCGATCTCAGTTTGCAGCTTGGTTTCAAGCAGTAAGATTTCGCTGGCAAGTCTCTGCGAGGAAACCTCTCGCTGGTTTGGTACGTAAACTTGGGAAAATTCTTGTCCAGTTCCGTTGAGGTACGCAGAAACTGTCAAATCCCGCGATTCGGACATTTCAATGGTTAAGTCTATGTCGGTGCCTCGAATTAGATCTCGTGTGAGTTTGTCACCAGTGATGCTTAAAGTTCCAATCGACTTATTGGTTAAAGAATGTCTGTCGGAAGGGCCTTCAACAATGGTGATGTGGACTCCATCGGAGGAGCCCTTGATGATGGATTTGCCAACACCTACCGTTATCTTTCGAATTGATGGTAAGACTGTATTTTTGGTGAAAATATTCTGAAGTTTTGTGTCTTTATCGATCAAGTTATCCTTGACCAGACTGATATCCTCCGGAAGCATTTGTCCTGCAACGCTGTATCTGCCCTGAGCAATTTGAATTGTGTCGAACTCGGCATGAACTTGATTACCCTGAGCATCGATGATCTTAAAAGCGAAAATATTGAACTCACCCGCTCTGAGAGGCAAGTCTTCTACCACGCGGGCGACCAGTTTTTTTAGTCCGCTGTCAAAAGATCCGTCTGTGCTGGTGATGCGGTATTGGAGTTCACTCAAGTCACCTTCAAACTTGGCACTGAAAACTTCCTCTTGCTCTTGGGAAGAGCGGTTATAACTTGCACGTATTTTGAGTTTGGCTACGCTTGTAGTGGCCTCATTTTTTGAAATCGTAATTTCTTTAGTACCAGCGAAGTAAGCCGCACCTATGGCAATGGCATTGGTTGGATCAATGCTTGTGTTGATGGGTATACCCATGACCTCTTCTACACGTTTGCGCAAATACGGAATCAGCGTCGAACCCCCAACCATCAAAATAAACTTGAGATCCGAAGGGCGCAAGTTGTTTCGCGTCAATATTTGTTTCATCCGCTCTATGGTGCTGTCAATTAATTCTTTGATGACCGATTCCAATTCAGAGCGTGTGATTTGGAATGAAGAGTCGATTTTGTTGCCGTTGTCATCTTCAAGGCCGCTGACAGCTCCAAGGTCGAGTTCGGCAGAGGTTCTGGTGGAAAGTTCCACTTTGGCCTCCTCAGATTTCTGAAGAAGAATGTGCCAAAGTTTGTTGTATTTACCGCTTTCGCTTTTCATTTCCTCAAGTAGTTTGTTGAAACTGCCCTTTCTATGAAGTTCAGGAATAACAATTTCTTCAACTATTTTTTCGTCAATGTCTGTGCCGCCTAAGTAGTTATCTCCCTCGTGATCGATGACGTTGAGTTCGCCCTCGATAATCTTGACCAAAGCAACGTCAAACGTTCCTCCCCCTAGGTCGTAGACCAGCCATTGGCTATTTTTTAAATCTACATTTTTTTCTTTGTTAGCGTAAGCCAGGCTGGCAGCAATTGGTTCTTGCAACAAGATCACTTTGCTGAAACCTGCCAAAGTTCCGGCTTCCTTTGTTGCGTTGCATTGAACCGTGTCAAACGAAGCCGGAATTGTGATGACTGCAGCGCCGACCTGCTCCCCACTGTGCACGAATGTTTTGAGCTCTTTAAGAATATGTGCTGAAAGTTCAACCGGTGTGATCGAAGAGCCGAGTGCTTTGATTTTGAATGATTCAGTCGTTCCCATTTTTCTTTTAAAGCGACTCACCACATTTTGAGGTTCACGATGTAAGAAAGTTCGAGCTTGGTCTCCAATCAGAACCCGATCATTTCTAAAACCAACTACAGATGGGAGAGTCTCTTTGAATC
>CAMDXR010000018.1 GCA_945877725.1 Limnohabitans sp. Rim8 | reverse complement strand
AAATTTCCATAATTCCATGCACCTTGACATTATGGTTTTGCTTTTTCGGAAGAGACTTGTTGCTGGACATTGACCGGTTGAGATAGTTGACTAAGTTGGCTGCCAATGCCAGCACGCCCAATTCAAGATCGGCATTAAAGGAGCGATGGTGGAAATAATTATTCAAGCCAGAGGGGTTTAAACCATCGATACTCGTGGCTCTCGTACAAATGGAAGTTTTTGATGACCGTGACCGATACCCCGGATTTTTCTAAAGGCTGCGCTTTTGTACGAGGGCAATACGTGCCTATTGAGCGGGCCAGCATCCCTATCACCGACCTGGGCTTTTTGCATTCGGACGCAACCTATGATGTGGTCACCGTTTGGAATGGCGCATTTTTCAGACTCGATGCCCACTTGGAACGGTTCAGACGCAGTTGTCAGCGCTGGCGACTGGACCCTCAGCTAAGCGACCATGAAATCACAACGATTCTGAGTCAGTGCGTTCGACTGAGTGGTCTCCAATCGTCATATGTTGAGATGCTTTGCACACGCGGACAAACTCCTTGGGGCTCGCGAGATCCCCGTCAGGCAGTCAATCAGTTTTATGCATTCGCTGTGCCATATGTCTGGATCGCTAATGAGCAGCAGCGCGTCAACGGACTCAGCTTGCGCATCAGCGATATCCAGCGCATTCCACCCGACTCCGTTGACCCGACCATCAAAAATTACCACTGGAGCGACCTGACCATGGGCTTGCTCGCTGCGTTGGATTCAGGCGCTGATACGGTGGTTCTGGTCGACCGGCAAGGGCATGTTGTAGAAGGCCCGGGGTTTAATATTTTTTGCGTTCGCGAAGGAACTATCTTGACGCCTGAAAGCGGAATGCTCGAAGGTGTTACGCGCAGAACCGTGATTGAGATGGCACAAACCTTGGGAATCAAGGTACAGATAAGAGCCGTTACCGTGCAAGAGTTCAGCACGGCAGATGAGGTTTTTGTAACGTCATCAGGGGGTGGTGTGATTGCCGTGACTTTTGTCGATGAAAAAGTAATTGGCCAGGGGAAACCCGGTGCCATGACTCTGAAGTTGGCGCAAACCTACTGGGCGTGGCATGAGATCCCCGCCATGAATGTTCGTGTCAATGATTGATTGGAGGGCTGGACCAGTCTGATCAAGAAGCCAGTTAATTCGGGCAGTTCATACGGTTTGGACTGCGTCATGCATTCACGAAGATTCACTTGATCCATTCAATCGTCGGTTGAATCATAATGGCCGCCAAATGTCTCATGATCATGTCAACCAGACCGACCCAACACTGGACAATGACCCAGGCATGCAGCGACTCGGGTTTCTTTTGGTGCCCAACTTTTCATTGATCGCATTAAGTTCGGCAGTAGATCCATTGCGATTGGCCAATATGGCTTTGGGTCGGCGAGTTTTTGATTATGTGACCATCAGCGCACGCGATGAACCTGTGTTGTCAAGCGACGGCATTCGGGTTTTACCGGATCAGGTGATGGGTGAAAGCAGCCAGTTCGATACGGTTTTTGTCATTGGCCCCAACCCCATTCCAAAACAAGGCTACGGTGAAATATCGCGATGGTTGCGCAAATTGGCAGCGCAAGGAATCGCACTGGGAGGCATTGATACCGGGAGTTATTTTTTAGCCAAAGCGGGCTTGCTGAATGGTTATCGATGCACCATTCACTGGGAGGACCGACAAATCATGCTGGAAGAGTTTCCTCAGTTGATTGTGTCAACTCGGTTGGTTGAAATTGATCGGGATCGCTACACCTGCAGTGGCGGCATCAGCCCCTTGGAATTGATGACCTTCATGCTTCGAAGGCCGCCGGGCAATCGCGAGCTGGCCCAGCAGGTTTCGGATTTGTTGATCGCTCATCAGCGAAATCCTGATGAAAACCAGTCTTTGCCGTTGCGCTACCGATACGCTAATCTTCCAAAGGTTTTACTTGAAGCATTAGAGCTGATGGAAAGCAATGTCGAAGAACCCTTGAGCCTGGTAGAAATTGCGGATTACCTGAAAATTTCTCGCCGACAACTTGAGCGGTTATTTCAGGAGTTTGTTAACACCACACCAGCACGTAAGTATTTGGAAATTCGACTTGCACGGGCACGTTTGTTTATTTTGCGCAGCAATCGTCTGATCGAAGACATTGCAACTTCATGCGGTTTCACTGCGACCAGTCACTTCATTACACGCTACCGGGAAATCTACAGCAATACACCTCAGGCAGAAAGACTGGCACATCATCGTACTTCGCGTTAATCGGTAGTTGAATTTATATAAGGGTTAGACCCGATCAAAGGATCGGCTTTTATCTGCGACCAAAGATGTGTCGCAAAAATAATATCTGATGTCGCAAAAAATAAGCTAGGAAGTGGCTCCGGCGATACAGTGGAAATCACAAACAACAGCCGGAGCCTCAAGATGAATTCCAATATGCCTGACCTTATTCGTCTGCGCAATGGCGAGAAAGTTAAAAATACATTTTCATTGCAAGAGTACGCCAATCGCATGGCGAAGGTCCGAAAGCATATGAGCCAGAACGACATCGATGCCGTGTTGTTTACCTCTTATCACAACATCAATTTTTACAGCGACTTTTTATATTGCTCTTTTGGGCGCTTTTATGGCTTGGCGGTCACGCACGATAAAACCACAATCATTGCCGCCAATATCGATGGTGCACAGCCTTGGCGCAAAGGTGTAGCCGATGACATGTTGACTTACACCGATTGGCAACGAGGCAACTATTTCCGCGCCGTTCAGGCTTGTATTCCCAATAAGGGTCGCGTCGGTATCGAGTTCGATCATGTTCCGGTTGATCGATTGGCCATGTTGAAGACGGCTTTGCCGAATGTTGAATTTGTGGACATTGGTGCAGACTGCATGAAGATGCGCATGATCAAGTCGGCCGAAGAAATTGAGTTCATTGCCAACGGCGCACAGGTTTGTGATATGGGCGCGGCAGCTTTGGTGTCTGCCCTTAAGGAGGGTGTACCCGAACATGAGGTGGCGCTTGCCTCAACCAATGCCATGGTGCGTGAGATTGCCAAAAGGTATCCGCACACCGAATTGATGGACACCTGGACTTGGTTTCAGTCTGGCATCAATACCGATGGCGCTCACAACCCTGTGACCACCCGTAAGGTTCAAAAGGGCGATATCCTGAGTCTCAATTGTTTTTCGATGATCTCGGGTTATTACACCGCCTTGGAACGTACTTTTTTCTTGGGCCATGCATCCGACGAACATCTGCGTCTTTGGGAAATCAATTGCAAGGTGCATGACGAAGGTAAAAAGTTGCTGGTTCCTGGGGCTCGATGTAGTGACATTGCACACGAACTCAACAAAATTTTTGAAGCCGAAAATTTGTTGCAGTACCGTACTTTTGGCTACGGGCACTCCTTTGGAACCTTGAGTCATTACTATGGCCGAGAAGCCGGCCTTGAATTGCGCGAAGACATCGACACCATCTTGGAACCGAACATGGTCATCTCCATGGAGCCCATGATCATGTTGCCCGAGGGCATGCCAGGCGCTGGAGGCTACCGTGAGCATGATATTTTGGTCATTACACCCGAAGGCAGCCGCAACCTGACGGCCTTCCCATACGGTCCTGCCAACAACATTTTCAAGGGTTGAACTGTTTATGTTTGACCGAGTGACGCATTCGCTTGAGAACTCGGACCCAGAAATCTGGTCCATCATCCAGCAAGAAAATGGTCGGCAGGAAGACCACATCGAACTGATCGCTTCGGAGAATTACACCTCTCCAGCGGTTATGACAGCCCAGGGCTCACAACTCACCAACAAATACGCTGAGGGTTACCCTGGGCGGCGTTATTACGGTGGTTGTGAGTTTGTGGACCAAGCCGAGCAGTTAGCGATAGACCGCGTCAAGCAGTTGTTTGGTGCCGATGCGCATGGTTGGGGCGCCAACGTTCAAGCGCATTCGGGTGCGCAGGCCAACGAGGCCGTTTTCATGGCCACCATGAATCCCGGCGACACCTTTATGGGCATGAGTTTGGCTGAAGGGGGCCACTTAAGCCACGGCATGTCACTCAACATGAGTGGCAAATGGTTCAATGTGGTTTCTTACGGACTAAATGACAGAGAAGAGATCGATTACGACGCCATGGAGCGTAAAGCCCACGAGTCGAAACCGAAAATCATCATTGCCGGGGCTTCTGCTTATTCATTGCGTATTGATTTTGAACGTTTTGCCAAAGTCGCCAAAGATGTCGGTGCGCTCTTAATGGTGGACATGGCCCACTACGCAGGATTGATTGCGGCAGGTCAATATCCCAATCCAATTCCGCATGCTGACATTGTGACCAGCACCACACACAAAAGTTTGCGCGGTCCGCGTGGCGGCATCATTTTGATGCGCCCTGAGCTGGAAAAAGCCATCAACAGTGCCATATTCCCCGGTCTTCAGGGTGGGCCCTTGATGCATGTGATTGCCGCCAAGGCCGCGGCCTTCAAGGAAGCGTTGGCACCGGAGTTTAGGGTTTACCAGCAACAAGTGGTGACCAACGCCCGCATTGTTGCCGAGACGCTGATTCAGCGGGGCCTGCGGATTGTCAGCGGTCGCACCGAAAGCCATGTGATGTTGGTGGATCTTCGGGCCAAGGGCATCACAGGTAAAGAGGCCGAAGCCGTGCTTGGCCATGCCCACATGACGATTAACAAGAATGCGATTCCCAATGACCCTGAAAAACCAATGGTCACCAGTGGCGTCCGAATCGGAACGCCTGCCATGACCACACGCGGATTCAAGGACGAAGAGGCCAGGGCCACCGCCAACTTGATTGCCGATGTGCTGGATAACCCCCGTGATGATGCCAATCTGACTTCGGTGCGTGCCAAGGTGCATGCCTTGACCAGTCGATTCCCTGTTTACCGTTAAACCTTAAGCAACATTCATGGCCATCAGCACATTTGATCTGTTCAAAATTGGTATCGGACCGTCAAGCTCTCATACGGTGGGTCCCATGCGTGCAGCTCGCATGTTTTCAGTGGCCGTGCGTGAAGCAAATTTAATGGGGCTGGTCCTGCGTGTCCGTTGCGAACTCTACGGATCTTTGGGTGCCACAGGAAAGGGTCATGGCACTGACAAAGCAGTTTTGCTGGGCCTTGAGGGGCATGAGCCCGATCAAGTGAATCCCGACTTGATCGACAGTATTTTGGAGCGCATTCGCGGACAGCAGAATTTGCAATTGATGGGGATCTATCCGCTGGCATTCAATGAGCGCGAGGATCTGGTGTTCTTCAGACGAGAAAGCTTGCCCTTTCATCCCAATGGCATGCGGCTTTTGGCTTTCGATGCCAACGGGACCGTTGTGTTAGAGAAGACCTATTACTCGGTTGGTGGTGGGTTTGTTGTCAGCAAGGACGCTCTGGGGAATTCGGCTTTGTTACCTGACCCCAGTCTGCTGCCGTTCCCTTTCCATTCGGGTGACCAAATCCTAAAATTTTGTGCAGATGAAAAAATGACCGTGGCGCAGATGATGTGGCGCAACGAACTGACCTGGCGCACTGAGGACGAAATTCGATCCGGTCTTTTGAACATTTGGCGCACCATGCAGGCTTGTGTGCAGCGCGGTTTGCAAACCGAAGGGGTCCTAAATGGGGGCATGAAAGTTAAACGTCGCGCTCCGGGTCTGCACCGCCAATTGGTCGAAACCCCGGAGGCTTCCCTCAGGGATCAGCTCACCATCATAGATTGGGTCAATCTTTACGCCATGGCGGTCAATGAAGAAAATGCGGCGGGTGGTCGAGTCGTCACTGCGCCCACCAATGGCGCTGCAGGGATCATTCCGGCCGTCATGCACTATTACATGCGTTTTTGTCCCGGGGCCAATGAGCAGGGGGTGGTTGATTTTCTCCTGACTGCCGCCGCTATCGGCATTCTCTACAAAGAAAACGCCTCCATCTCAGGCGCAGAAGTGGGTTGCCAGGGCGAGGTGGGCGTTGCTTGCTCTATGGCGGCTGGCGCATTAACTGCTGTCTTGGGCGGAACCGTCGCTCAAGTTGAAAACGCTGCCGAAATCGGCATGGAGCACAACCTGGGCCTGACCTGTGACCCCGTGGGAGGCTTGGTGCAAATTCCTTGCATTGAACGCAATGCCATGGGGTCGGTCAAAGCCATCAATGCCTCACGCATCGCCTTGCGCGGTGATGGAAACCACCACGTCAGCCTTGATCGTGTGATTAAGACCATGCGCGAGACTGGTGCTGACATGAAAACCAAATACAAAGAAACATCGCGCGGTGGGCTGGCCGTCAATGTCGTTGAATGCTGAAAGTCGAAACCATGCAAAAATTTTCAATCTGGTCTTTGCTGCGCAACAGCCTGTCATATCACGAGGGTTGGCAAAAACAATGGCGCTCACCTGAGCCTAAGCGTGAATACGATGCCGTTGTTGTGGGCGCAGGAGGTCACGGCCTTGCCACTGCCTATTACATGGCCAAAGAGCACGGGATGAAAAATATTGCCGTGATTGAGCGTGGTTGGTTAGGGGGAGGCAATACGGCCCGCAACACCACCATCGTTCGCTCCAACTACTTATGGGACGAGTCCACGGCCTTGTATCAAAAGTCAATGCAGTTGTGGGAAGGCTTATCGCAAGACCTGAATTACAACGTGATGTTCAGCCAGCGTGGCGTGATGAACTTGGGGCACTCCTTGCAGGACATGCGTGATATTGAGCGACGCGTCAATGCCAACCGCCTCAATGGTGTGGAAGCCGAAGTCATTACACCCGCGCAAATCAAGGAAATGATTCCGTTCATCAATCTCAATACCCGCTATCCCGTATTGGGTGCATCGCTGCAACGCAATGCCGGTGTGGCAAGGCACGACGCAGTGGCTTGGGGTTATGCCCGAGCTGCCGATGCCTTGGGTGTGGACATCATCCAGAACTGCGAGGTGACAGGCATTCGCCGAGAAGACGGCGCTGTGACCGGGATCGATACGGCCCGTGGCTTCATCAAGACCAAAAAAATAGCCATTGTGGCCGCTGGGCATTCCAGCGTGGTGGCCAGCATGGCGGACATTCGGCTCCCCATCGAAAGCCATCCTCTGCAGGCCTTGGTCTCGGAGGCGCTCAAGCCCATCTTTCCGACCGTTGTCATGAGCAATGCGATTCATGCATACATCAGCCAATCTGACAAAGGCGATTTGGTCATTGGTGCAGGCATTGACGCATACACCGGCTATGGCCAACGCGGTAGTTATCACACCATTGAACATACTCTGCAAGCCATTGTTGAGATGTTCCCCTTGTTCTCGCGTGTGCGCATGAACAGGCAGTGGGGAGGCATAGTAGATGTTTCCCCAGACGCCTGCCCCATTATTAGCATGACCCCTGTGAAGGGTTTGTACATCAACTGCGGTTGGGGTACGGGCGGATTTAAAGCAACACCCAGCTCAGGTTGGGTCATGGCCCATACCGTTGCACAAGACAGGCCACACCCCCTCAATGAAGCTTTCTCGCTGAATCGTTTTTACAACGGGCACCTGATTGACGAACATGGCGCCGCAGCGGTAGCCCACTGAAAGAAAAAAATCATGCTTTTAATCGAATGTCCCTATTGCGGCGTGCGCGCAGAAACAGAGTTTACTTTTGGCGGGGAGGGCGGCATTGTTCGCCCTGTCAACACTGAAAATATGACAGACGAAGAATGGGGTGATTACCTTTTCATGCGCAAGAACCCCAAGGGACTGCACCACGAGCAGTGGCGACACAGCAGTGGCTGTGGACGTTGGTTTAACGCATTGCGAGACACCGTGAGTTACCGCTTTGAATCTGTATGGAAAATTGGCGAAGTACCTCCTGAAAAAACCAATCGCAAGGAGGCTGCATGAGCGTTAATGCCAAAAATCGACTCCCCACTGGTGGACTCATCAACCGTCAAAAAACCATTAAATTTTCATTCAATGGTCGAAGTTATGAAGGCCTTGAGGGGGATACGCTGGCCTCTGCCTTGTTGGCCAATGGGGTCAAATTGGTTGCCCGCAGTTGGAAATACCATCGACCTCGCGGCATATTGAGTGCGGGTGTCGAAGAACCCAACGCTTTGGTGCAACTTTTTGAAGGCGCACGCACCGTGCCCAACGCAAGGATGACAGAAGTCTCCTTGGTCAATGGATTGGTTGCGCATTCAATTCACGCAAAACCAAGCATCGAGTTTGATCTGCGCAGTGTCAATTCTCTTTTCTCACGTTTTTTGCCAGCGGGGTTTTACTACAAGACTTTCATGGCTTCACAAAAAGCCTGGCACTTTTTTGAGCACCACATTCGCAAAGCCAGCGGACTGGGTGATTCCCCGACCCAAGCTGACCCCGATTACTACGACAAACGCTTTGCATTCTGCGACGTGCTGGTGGCCGGGGGCGGACTTGCCGGACTGTCGGCCGCACTGGCTGCAGGAGCCACGGGTGCGCGTGTCATTTTTGCAGATGAACAATCTGAGACGGGCGGATGGTTGCTGAGTTCAGATGCCCTTGTCGACGGCATTCCTGCCGCGCAGTGGGTGGCCCAAGCGCTGGCTCGCCTGCAGGCGATGCCTGAGCTGACAGTTTTACCAAGAACAACGGTCTTTGGCTACCAGGATCACAACCTGCTCACGCTGGCCGAGCGGCGTACCGATCACCTTGAGGGCTATGCAAAAACTTCGCGCGAGCGCCTTTGGAAAGTACGCGCCAAACAAGTTGTGCTGGCAACGGGTACACACGAGCGCCCCTTGGTCTTTTCTAACAATGATTTACCGGGCACGATGCTGGCCTCAGCCGTATCAACTTATGTTCGTCGTTACGCCGTATTGCCTGGAAACCGGGCTATTTTATTCACCAACAACGACGCAGGCTATGACGCAGCATTGGCCCTAAAAAGTGCCGGTGCAACCGTCACCGTGGTGGACGCCCGTGCAAAACCGGATGGCGCTTTGAGTCTGCGTGCGCAACAAGAAGGCATCAACATCCGAGCAGGCCAAGTGGTGGTGCAAGCCAGAGGCAATAAAACCATCACTTCTGTCGATATTTATGGCATTGACAGCAACGGAAAATTGACCGGATCGGTTTCATCTGAAGCCTGCGATTTGCTTGCTATGTCGGGTGGTTTCAGTCCAGTCATTCACTTGCAATGTCAATCCTCCTCAAAACCTGTTTGGAGTGATGAGCAAGCGTGTTTTCTGCCAGGAAAACCGGTTCAGGCAGAGCGTTCTGCCGGGGGCGCTAATGGCCTCATGGGTTTGGACGGCTGTGCCCGTCAAGGAACCGAAGCAGGCTTGGCTGCGGCCCAAGCCGCAGGGTTTGAACCCGTCGCCGTCAAAGTTCCTGCTCTGGCAGCACAAGACCTGGGCACTCAGCGAACCCTGTGGGAAGTACCTCACCCGATGGCGTCCAGCCGCGCGCCCAAGAAATTTGTGGATTTCCAAAACGATGTGTCTGCCAGTGATATTCACTTGGCAGTGCGAGAAGGTTTTCAGTCCATCGAACACATCAAGCGGTACACCGCTCTGGGTTTTGGAACCGACCAAGGCAAGACCGGCAACATCAACGGCATGGGCATCGCTGCGGGCATTCTGGGGCGCACCATCCCACAGGTGGGCACCACAAGCTTCAGGCCCAACTACACACCCGTCACGTTTGGATTGGTGGCCGGCGGCGAGCTTGGCGACCTGTTTGACCCCATCCGCACCACAGCCATTCATGACTGGCACGTTCAGCAGGGTGCAGCTTTTGAAGATGTCGGCCAGTGGAAGCGTCCTTGGTACTACCCCAAACCGGGAGAAGACCTTCATGCTGCAGTGCATCGTGAAGTGCTGGCGGTTCGTCAAGCCGTGGGCACACTGGATGCATCCACTTTGGGCAAGATAGACATTCAAGGCCCAGATGCGTCTGTATTGCTTAATTGGCTATACAGCAATGCTTGGTCCAAACTCGAAGTCGGTAAATGTCGGTATGGTTTCATGCTGGACGAAAACGGCATGGTATTTGACGATGGCGTGACGGTCAGACTTGGCGATAACCACTACCTGATGCACACCACCACTGGCGGTGCAGCACGGGTGCTGGCCTGGATGGAGCGTTGGTTACAGACCGAATGGCCTCACCTGAAGGTTTACTTGACGACGGTCACTGACCATTGGACCACCACAGCAGTGGTAGGTTGTAAGAGCCGTGCAGTCTTGCAAAAGTTGTGTACCGATGTGGACTTTGATGATGCCGCTTTTCCTTTCATGTCTTACCGTGAAGGCACGGTGGCGGGTATCAAGGCCCGCATCATGCGTATCAGCTTCTCGGGTGAAAGAACCTACGAGGTCAATGTCCCTGCGGCCAATGGACTTGAAGTTTGGACGGCTGTCCATGCAGCTGGGGCCGAGTTTGGAATCACACCTTATGGCACCGAAACCATGCACGTCTTAAGGGCTGAAAAAGGCTTTGTGATCGTGGGGCAGGACACCGATGGTTCAGTGACCCCCATTGACCTGGGCATGGCCGGTATGGTTGCAAAAAACAAAGATTGTTTAGGCAAAAGATCGCTGTCACGCAGCGATACCGTTCGCACCGATCGAAAACAACTGGTTGGATTGTTGACTGAAGACCCTCAAGTTGTATTGCCCGAGGGAGCGCAGATTACCAACAGTGCCGACATTGCCGTCAAACCCGTCAAGATGGAAGGCCATGTGACTTCCAGTTATTTGAGTCCGACCTTGCAAAGGTCTATTGCCATGGCAGTGGTCAAGGGTGGGTTGAAACGCATGGGAGAGTCCGTATTTTTGCCATTGCGTGAGGGTCGAACGGTTAAAGCCACCATTTGCAGCCCCGTTTTATATGATCCCCAATCGGAGCGTCAAAATGCCTAATGCTCACCGTATGCCCACCTCACAGCGTGGTCCGTTTTTGAATCCTTTATTTGCAGCACAAGACGACAAAGCAATCATCAACTTGCGCGGCGACGCGGACGATCCCAGCTTTTTGAAAGCCGTGCAAGAAGCTCTGAAAATACCATTGCCTGTTGCGGCTTGCAGCACCCTTGCGACCTTAAATATTCGCGCCCTCTGGGTCGGCCCGAATGACTGGTTTGTGATCGGGCCTCAGTGTGAACAGGCAAACATTGAAAGCAGGCTTCGACTCGCTTTGGCTGGGCAGCATTGCGCTGTGACAGATGTCAGCAGTGGCTATTTTCTGGTCACTTTGTCTGGCGTTCAGGCGCGCGAAGTTTTGGCCCAGGCATGCCCTATGGATTTTCATCCTGCCGTATTCAAGCCCGGCCAAGCGGTAGGGACCAATTTTTTCAAAATTTCAACATATCTTTGGCAACTTGATGAAACCCCTGCCTTTGAGATGCTGGTGCGTCGAAGTTTTATCGATCATTTTTGGCAGCTGATTGAACATTGCTCAACAGAGTTTGGCTGGACCGCTCGACAAGCTGCCTGAACCCATCAGCACAAATAAGGACCCATTTTCATGGCCAAACCATTCGTCCAACTCAAGGGTGTCCAAAAAACCTACGACGGTGAAACTCTTGTGGTTCGTGATCTGAACCTTGAAATTCAAGAGGGTGAGTTTCTCACCATGCTGGGGCCTTCAGGCTCAGGAAAGACCACAACCCTCATGATGTTGGCCGGATTTGAAACCGCCACACAAGGGGAGATATTTCTGGACGGCAAACCGATCAACCAACTCGCCCCGGAGGATCGAAACATCGGCATGGTTTTTCAAAGTTATGCCTTGTTTCCTCACATGACCGTGGCAGAAAACGTCGCTTTTCCATTGCAGGTCAGGGGCATATCCAAGTCTGTCATTGGGGATCGTGTGAAGCGTGCCTTGGACATGGTGGGCCTCAAGGGCTTTGACGAACGTCGTCCTGCACAACTTTCTGGTGGCCAACAGCAGCGCGTAGCCGTAGCCCGTGCAATGGTTTTTGAGCCCAAACTGGTCTTGATGGACGAACCACTTTCTGCACTCGATAAGCAACTGCGAGAGCAGATGCAATATGAAATCAAACAACTGCACCATCGTTTAGGTGTCACGGTGGTGTACGTCACGCATGATCAAGGCGAAGCATTGACCATGTCGGATCGGGTTGCGGTTTTTAACAACGGCGTGATCCAGCAACTCGATACCCCAGAGCGCTTGTATGAACAACCAGCCAATGTTTTTGTCGCCAGTTTCATAGGTGAAAACAACAAGCTCTACGGAAAAGTGGTCGATCACGACAACGGGACCTGCCTTGTGAAGCTTGAGGGTGGTTCGACCCTCAAGTCCAAATCGGTCTCTGCAGGCTCAGCAGGTTCGCCTGTCATGTTGTCTTTGCGCCCTGAACGTGTCGTGATCAATCCCCCTCCGGGTACTTGTGATGTCATGGTTCAAGCCCGTGTCACTGACGTCACTTATCTGGGTGACCACTTGCGCGTTCGCATGGTGGCTTTTGGGGATCAACTCATTGTTGTCAAGGTACCGAACGCTTCACAAGAACGCGTGGTGGGTGCCGATAACGACGTGCAAATCGGATGGCGTGTGGATGACTGCCACGCGCTTGATGTGATGGCATGAGCAAGTTCGGTTTTAACAAGCTGAATCCAGTCATGCACTGTGGGTATGCGCACGCGGTGTGCGTTGTAGGTTTTGAAGGCGATTTTTAACAATTAAACGGGGATGATCATGAACAAGAAAATCGGTATGAAAAACATGTGGGCACTGGCCATTGGCTCAGTGCTTGCGCTTGGCACCAGTGCCCAGTCTCTCACGGTGACCTCTTGGGGTGGGGCGTACACCAAAAGCCAGGCGTTGGTCATGCACGAACCCTTCACTGCAAAAACCGGTATCAAAATCCTGAGTGAAGACTACAACGGTGGATTGGCTGAAATCAGCGCGCAAGTGAAAACAAACAACGTCAAATGGGACGTGGTCGACGTAGAGCTGGCGGACGCATTGCGCGGGTGTGATGAAGGCCTGTTCGAAAAAATTGACGCCTCCAAGCTGCCTAAGGGTGCGGACGGCAGCGATGCCAAGGCTGACTTCTTCCCTGGCATGGTCAATGCCTGCGCCATCGCCAATATTTCGTATGCCAACGTTGTGGCCTATGACAAAGCCAAGGTCGGCGCTAACCCGCCCACTCGACTGGAAGACTATTTCGACCTGAAGAAGTTTCCGGGAAAGCGTGGCATGAAGAAAGAGCCAAACGTCAACCTGGAATGGGCTTTGATGGCCGATGGCGTCCCCGCTGCCGATGTTTATAAAGTTCTGGCCACTCCAGCGGGTGTTGAGCGTGCTTTCAAGAAACTGGACACCATCAAATCGCAAGTTGTTTGGTGGAGTGCTGGGGCACAGCCGCCACAATTATTGGCCTCAGGCGAGGTGGCACTGACTTCCGTGTATCACGGACGCATCTTCGATGCCAATGCAAAAGACGGCAAAAATTTTGCGGTTGTATGGGATGGACAAATCACAGTGCCCGATCTTTTTGTTGTGGTCAAAGGCTCCAAAAATGCGAAGGCAGCCATGGACTTTGTGATGTTCGCTACCAGCACCAAACCGCTGGCCGATCAAACCAAGTACATCCCTTACGCACCGGCACGTAAATCGTCCTTGGCGCTGGTCGAGGAAGTGACCAAACCCTGGTTACCAGGTGCTGCTCAAAAAGGCCGTAGCTTTCAGACCAATGCGGCCTGGTGGGCAGACCATGCTGACGAGTTGAATCAAAAATTTGCAGCCTGGCTCGCTAAATAAAAAGCCTAACCGGGTGGGCTCTTGAAAGCCCATCCAGTGACGGACTCAAAAGAGAGAGGTGGCCATCCATGTCTATGCCGATAACCATGCCTTTGCCAGAGGTAGGTGAGCTCAAAAGCAAACTGAGGAAAGCTGAGTCTCGGCAAAGGCTGCGCGCCTATGCATTGATACTGCCCTTGTTTATTTTCACCTTGGTCACGTTTCTTGTCCCTATTGGCTTGATGCTTTTCAACAGTGCGCATGATCCCGTGGTGCACAGCACACTGCCCCGCACCTCCGCCCTGTTGGGTGAGTTGACCAATGTTCGGAGTATTCCTGAGGAGCATGTATTTGAGGCTTTGGCCGCTGACATGAAGCAGGCGGTTAGAGAGCAAACGGCCAGTCAAGTGGCCAGCCGTCTTAATTTTGAAGAAAGTGGTTTGCGCACGCTCTTCATGAAAACCGTACGCAAAATCAATCAGACGGAAAACGGACCATGGAAAGAAGTATTCCTAGAAATCGACACGAAATGGGGTGAGCCCAAAATTTGGTCAGTACTGCGTCAAACACGCACTGAATACAGCAATGATTTTTATCTGCATGCCTTGGACTTGACTCGGGACAATCATGGTCAAGTGATTCAGGTCAAGCCGGATGACCGGCTTTACCTGGATGTTTTTGCGCGTACGCTTTGGGTCAGCTTGATGGTCACGCTGTTGAGCTTGGCCATTGGCTACCCGCTCTCTTATTGGTTGGCCCATCTGCCTGCAAAGACCAGCAATTTGATGATGGTGCTGGTTTTGCTCCCCTTTTGGACTTCCTTGTTGGTTCGTACCACCGCCTGGATTGTTCTTTTGCAAAAGGAGGGCGTGATCAATTCGCTGTTGATGGCCATCGGCTTGATTGACGATCCGATGTCTCTTATTTTTAACCGTTTTGGCGTGGTGATTGCCATGACGCATATTTTGTTGCCTTTCATGATATTGCCGCTTTATTCGGTCATGCGGCAGATTCCACCCAGTTACGAACGTGCTGCGCGCTCGCTGGGAGCGGGCCCTGTCACAGCTTTTTGGCGTATTTACTTGCCGCAGTCCATGGCCGGTGTCAGTGCAGGCGTTTTACTGGTCTTTATTTTGGCTATGGGTTACTACATTACCCCGGCACTGGTGGGGGGAGCCGGTGACCAAATGATGAGTTATTTCATTGCCGATCACTTGACCCGAAGCTTGAACTGGGGCCTGGCCTCTGCGCTTGGGGGGCTTTTGTTGATCAGTGTGTTGGTGCTTTATGCCATTTATGAACGTTTTGTAGGAATTGCAAATGTCCGCCTTGGCTAATAAATTACCGCGTTTTGCGCCTTATGCGGGATGGCTCGGTCGCCTCAGGCATTACGGCTTGCTGCTCTTTTGCATCGGGGCGATGATCTTCCTGATGGCGCCGGTGTTGGTCATCATCCCATTGGCGTTCAATGCGGACCCTTACTTCACCTATCCCATTAAGGCATGGAGCCTCAAGTGGTTTATTGAATTTTTTACCGATGAGGTTTGGCAAACTGCTGTCAAAAACAGCTTCATCATTGCCATATTGGCCACCCTCATCTCCACTACTTTGGGGACCTTGGCCTCTGTGGGCTTGACCCACCGCAACTTGCCTGGCCGAGCGTTGATCACCGCCATTTTGGTCTCGCCCATGATCGTTCCCATTGTGATCATGGCTGTCGGTGCTTACTTCTTTTACTCAACCCTTGGCATCGCCAACAGCCTGACCGGCATTGTGTTGGCCCATGCTGTTTTGGGAACACCCTTTGTGGTCATCACAGTCACTGCCACGCTGGCCGGATTCGATCAAGCCCTGTTTCGGGCGGCACGCAGTCTGGGCGCTTCTCCCTGGACCGCATTTCGTCGCATCACCTTGCCCATTATTTGGCCGGGTGTTTTTTCAGGGGCCTTATTTGCTTTTGCCACTTCATTTGACGAAGTGGTGGTGGTGCTCTTTTTGGGCAGTGTTGAACAACGCACTATTCCTCGTCAAATGTGGACGGGTCTGCGGGAGCAACTGAGTCCGACCATCTTGGCCGCAGCGGTGGTTTTGATCTTCATTTCAGTTTTGATGCTGCTCACCCTTGAGGTCCTGCGTCGCCGTAACGCAAAAATGCGTGGATTGACTGACTAATGGCTTTGCGCTCTAAATGGACAGTCAGGGTTAATTCCCTGAGGACAAACTTGCGCGTGGGCATCTACGCGCATGAATGGGTGCCTCAGCCGGTTCTGATTAACTTAAGTATCAGTGGTCTGAACGAAACCATTCCCACGATGTTGAGCCAGTGCATTGACTATGAGCCGATCTGTCGATGGGTGACCGACGTGTGGCCGCAAAGTGACCATACGCCTTTGTTGGAGACCCGATTTAATGAACTTATTGAATACATCTTTAATTCGGATCGTCGCATCCGGGATGTTTGCTTGGAACTTTACAAAACCAATGCTTTTGCCAATATCGAATCTGTTGGACTCGAGCGAGAAGTTTCACGCCGTCAGTTTGAAGAGCAACAGCGAAGTCGTCAGAACCATTTTGTGAATACTGATCAGCAAGCGCATGATTTGACACCGCCGGTCTTGAAGTCAAGCAAAAAAATGTTAACAACAGACCTCAAGAATTCGCCATGAAAGAACAGAAACTTATTTTGACGGCGCGCTGCCCCAGCGCGGCCGGTCAAGTTGCCGCAGTGGTCCAGTTTCTGGATGAGCGGCGCAGCTATATAGAGGACATCTCCGTCTTTGACAGCCATGACCGATCCACTTTTTTCTTGCGATGTGTCTTTCATACAGAAGCCAACGAACCTTTGGTCATGGATCGGTTTCGCTCCGACTTTGCAAGCACTGCAGCCCGCTTTGACATGCAATGGGCGTTGCATGATCCGGCCGTAAAACCCAAAGTTCTGATTCTTGTATCGCGTTACGACCATTGCCTGAACGACTTACTTTATCGTTGGCGGATGGGGGAGCTTCCTATTGAAATTCCCGCCATTGCATCCAACCACAAAGACTTGGCTACTATTGCCAGCGCACATGGTCTGCCATTCCATCATTTGCCCATTAGCGCTGACACCAAGTCTGAGCAGGAATGCAAACTCAAGCAATTGATCACTGACACCCAAGCCGATGTCGTGGTGCTGGCCCGGTACATGCAAATTCTGTCAGTGGACATGTGCCAATACCTCAGTGGTCGTGCTATCAATATTCATCATTCATTTTTGCCAGGCTTCAAAGGAGCGAAACCGCACCAGCAGGCCTACGACCGTGGCGTGAAGATCATTGGTGCCACGGCACATTACGTCACCTCGGACTTAGATGAAGGCCCCATCATTGACCAAGCGGTGACGGATGTCAGCCATGCTGCCAATGTGGAGCAACTCCAATCTTTGGGTCGTGACATGGAGTGCCTGGCCTTGTCTCGTGCCCTGAAAATGCACATTGAACAACGCGTTTTTTTGCATGGCAGTCGCACTGTTATTTTGCGTTAGGTCTATTGGGTGGCCTTCAGATGGTTTGGCCTATAAATGAGTACTTTTAATTAAAGGCTTATCGGCCAATCAAGCGCCTTTTTAGGGCGTTCGTCGGGTTTTTGCATGGGCGTTCATGCGCAGGTGACAGCCGGTGTTTGAAATTTGCCTTAGCCTTGAAATGCCGCAACTTTGATACAAGAGCCTTTCATGAAATACGCCAATCTGGGTAAAAGCCCGCTGCAAGTTTCCCGCCTGTGTTTGGGCACCATGATGTTTGCCGACCAAACTCCCTTGGAGGAAGCGCGCAGTATTTTGGACCACGCCCGGGATTCCGGCTGCAATTTCATAGATACCGCAGATATTTACACCCTGGGAAAATCAGAAGAAATGCTGGGGCAATTGATGCCAGGGCAGCGCCACCGCTGGGTGTTGGCCAGCAAGTTGGGCAACCCCATGTCGGCTCTTCCCAATGAAGGGCGATACTCCCGCAGTTGGGCCATGCGGGCCTGCGAGGCGAGTTTGCGGCGCTTGGCCACCGACCATCTCGATATTTATTACCTGCACCGCGATTACAACGGCATGGACTTGGAGGAGCCGTTGCGGGCCATTGAGGCCTTGCTGCGTGACGGCAAGATCCGCTATTGGGGCGTGTCTAATTTCAGGGGCTGGCGCATTGCCGAAGTGGTTCACATGGCCCGCCAACTGAACATGCCCGGCCCCGTGGTGTGCCAACCTTATTACAACCTACTCAATCGGTTGCCCGAGGTCGAAATTCTGGAGTCCTGTGGCCACTTTGGTTTGGGTGTGGTTCCCTACAGCCCCATCGCCAGGGGCGTGCTGACCGGCAAGTACGCACCCGGCCAGCAGCCCACAGAGGGCACCCGGGCGGCCAGAGCCGACAAACGCATGATGGAAACCGAGTTTCGAGATGAATCGTTAAAGATTGCCCAAACCCTGCGGCAGCACTGCGAACAAAAAGGCGTGGCGCTGGCCCACTTTGCAACCGCTTGGGTTTTGGCCAATCGCTATGTGAGCGCGGTCATTGCCGGCCCACGTACTCTGGCACAGTGGCAAGACTATGCGGCTGCGTTGGAGGTTGAAATCACTGCCGAAGATGAAGCCGTGGTCAACCGCTTGGTGTCACCCGGCCACCCATCAACCCCCGGCTACAACGACCCAGCTTATCCGTTGAACGGGCGTTGAGTAACCGTTTGGGTGGTTGACATTTTGTTGGGCGCAGAGGCTTCCCAAGGCAAAATGCGCCCATGACAAAAACGGGTCTCAAACAGGTTTTGATCGCAGGCGGGGGCATTGGCGGGCTTGCTGCAGCGTTGGCTTTGGCGCGCAACGGTGCATCGGTGCAATTGCTCGAAAAAGCTGCCCAGCTGAGCGAAGTGGGCGCGGGTATCCAGATTGGGCCCAACGTCACGCGCATTCTGCACGCTTGGAATTTGGGCGAAGCATTGGCTCGTGTGGCCGCATTTCCTCAGCAGCTCCAGGCTCGGGATGCCCAGAGCGGGCAGTTGCTGGGCAGCTTGCGCTTAGGTGAGCGCTCGCAGACGCTTTACGGTGCGCCCTACGCCACCATTCATCGGGCGGATCTGCATGGCTTGCTCCACCAGGCGGCGCAACAAAGCGGGGTGGGCATGCACTTGGGTCAGACCTTGGTGGGCTGGCGCGAGACTTCTGAAGGCTTGGACGTGCTCACGCGCCATGCCCAAGATGCCCAGCAATCTGACGGCTCCGGGGGGGCAGTAGAAAATCATTTTCACGCAGCCGCTCTGATTGGGGCCGATGGCGTTTGGAGCAACGTACGCCAGCAGTTGCTGGCCGACGAACCCGCTCGCTTTACCGGACATTTGGCCTACCGTGCGTTGGTGGCGCAGGCCGATTTGCCCGCGCACTTGCGTACCAACCAAATCACCGTGTGGATGGGGCCACGATTGCATGTGGTGCATTACCCCGTGCGGGCTGGGCAGTGGTTGAATGTGGTGGCCATCGTGCACGGCGAGAAGCCCAATCTGGCCAGTGACTGGGACCAAGCAGGGCATAGCCAAGCGCTGATCCACGCCATGGGTGCGGTCGGAAAAGATTTGCATGAGCGCTTGGAAAGCATTTCGGCGTGGCGCATGTGGGCGCTGCACGACCGCCCCCCTGTGGCATCGGCAGCGCAAATGGCGCAAGGCCGCGTGGCGCTTTTGGGCGATGCGGCACACCCCATGCGACCGTATCTGGCACAGGGCGCGGGCATGGCCATTGAAGACGCGCAGGTTTTGGGGCAGGTTTTGGGGCAGTGTTTGGCGCAAGGGTCAGGCGACGTGGCGGCGCAACTGCAGGTGTATGCCGAGCAGCGCTGGGCACGTAACGCCCAAGTGCAGGCCCGGGCCATCAGAAACGGTCAGGTTTTCCATGCCCAGGGCGCGCTGGCTTGGGCCCGCAACCTGACTATGCGCTTGAGGGGCGAACGCCTGATGGACTTGCCGTGGCTTTATGGGCAGGGGCCACGGGTCTAAATCACCTGAAAAACAGATCAAACCACCAAGGGCAAGGCCCGTTGCCGCTTGCCGGTCAGGACAAACAAGGCGTTGGCCACGGCGGGCGCCAGTGGTGGCACCGCAGGTTCGCCCACACCTGCAGGGTGCCGGGTGCTGGGCACGATGTGCGTCTCTACCTTGGGGGCTTGGCTCAGTGTGACCAT